>JAAKFB010000155.1 GCA_011065235.1 Chlamydiota bacterium
CCGTGTCTTGCCACCATTGATTGCAAACTCTGAAAACGGACATTGATTGGCAAGAAACTCACGATATTGTACAAAGGACTCGGTTTGCCAAAGAAATAAGCTCCCAATTCCCAACTAATGATAGCTGTCACAGCAAATGGCAAAGTATCGTTTAATAAATTGAGGCTCGATATGTTTGCAAATGTGCGGTAGTTAAATTGACCTAAAACGCGGTTGCCAATATCGACGAGTACATTTGGGACTTGCCCATCTTTCATAAGAGTCAACGGTCTTGTTCCAAAAGTAATTGCCTTTGCAAATTCAATATGGCGCAAAGCAACTTCTGAGAGTCGCACTCCCGCTTGCATGGATTGTTGAAGAGAGATGAGGCGCATCGAGCCACCCAGTAAAAACTGCGAGACTTTATGAAAACCATATTCACCGGTTGTCATTTGAATGGTGTGATGATTCTGAACTGGCGTGTGTGTGGACATATTTCCTTCCTCTTTTAAGAATTAAATTTTCGCCCAAAACCTTAACAGAGTGTTATAATTGCAGCCACAAGAAAAATCGCTCCGAGGGTAAATATCTCGAGGCCTTCAGTCCCAAAAAGTTGCAAAGTCGAGATAGATGACAAAAATATTTTTTCTTTGATAGAATGATTTACCGCGAAGTCTTCTTATGAAGGGTTATTTACGCTTGTTAAACAGTTGCGGATGCAGAATGAAATTTATGCACAAATTTGAAATTGAAATTATTAATTATCTTGAGCAAGAAGGATTAGTAGCTGAAATATACTACGATTCTGTTCAATGGGTTGAAATAATTAAAAACAAGAAAGCCACAGTAATAAAATTTCACTCTCATCCTGACAAGGAATGCTGGGAATTTTCTTGTGAAGATGCGATCAAGGTACTTGAACAGGCAAAAACAAAACTTCTTATGCGAAGTAATAAGGGAAGCTTTGTAGAAAAAATGATTCCTCCAGACCCTCAACAGGTGAATGAAGTTGCAGAAAAAATACTAGAAGAAATTGTAAATCACCCAGAGAAAAAAATGATCCAGGGACAACTGCAAAGATTTGGGAATGTCGTTGATATATATGAACCCAGTGGAAGGGGAGCTCGTTATAGTGCTGCCGGTGAATTTATAGGATTTTTAGAATAGCAGGTAATTAGATATGGAAAAGTTTCGTATAACGATAGCCAGTCTTCCAGATAGAGAAGAAGTTGTGGCTGAGATCCTCTATGACGGAGTTCAATGGGCAGAAATTTCCCAAGAAACTAATGAGTTATTGATTCAGTTCTATCCTCATCCTCGACAAGAATATTGGGAATTTCCTGCAGAAGAAGCATTAGAAGCTCTTCGACAAGCAAAGGATAAATTACTCTGCTGAGGCTTCCATAATGAATGAAAAGGAGAGTACAATTGAATGAGATTCATTTATCGCGAGGCTTTGCGACAACACCCTTAACTGAAAAGATGTCTCAACTCGAGGTTAGCGTTAAATCTAGCGTGGCGCTAGCACTGGGAATTGTTTCTTATATCTCTAGCAGGATTGCTATGCAGATTTTTAAGGGAGTGGCTTTTCTGAGCGCGCATACCGAGCATCAGAGCTTGCGTACTTTGTCAAGCATGGTGGGTATTCCAGCAGGAGCCTTGATGGTCGCATCGGCAAAGATTTTTGGCCTTACACAGCAACTTGCCTGGGGAAAATACGCGAAACATCCTACCGGTGACGGAGCCAACACTCGTTTAGCGTGGTACGGCGTGGGACCTCTTCCCGGAAAGGATCTATGCACTTTAACTAAGGCTTTTCTTTCTCCGAGCAAATTAGCTCATGATGAGTGGTCTCTTAAGGAGTGGGGGCAGGTGCAGATCTAGTTCTGTATTTCGATTTTATAGGTGTCTCAACTTAAGTTGAACAACACACTCAACATGTGATGTCTGTGGGAACATGTCAAAGGGCTGGATTTGAGAGACCCGATATCCTTGGCTCACCAGAAAGCTCACATCGCGAGCCATTGTCGCAGGATCGCACGAGACATAGACAATGCGTTTTGGGCGAATTTTTGCGAGCACCTCAAGAAAATTTTGCTCGCAGCCCTTTCTTGGGGGATTGACGACTGCAACGTCCACTTTGTCTAATGTGGGGCGGAACTCTTCTGCTCTTTCACAAAAAAATTCGACATTTTCTATTTTGTTGAGCTTTGCATTTGCTTTGGCATCTTCAATTGACTCTGGAACGGATTCGACACCAATGATTTTTTTTGCCCCTTTGGCCAATATGAGTGCAAGTGTTCCGACGCCGCAGTAGCTATCTAGCACAATTTCATTGCCCGTGAGCTCTGCAAAATCCACTACTTGGCTATAGAGGTTTTCAGCTTGGAAGGGATTGATTTGAAAAAATGAGGCTGCAGAAATGCGGAACTGTAGCCCATGCAAAATCTCTTTGATCCACTCTCTTCCCCAAAGGGTCCGAAATTCTTGGCCGAGAATCCGGTTGCCTTTTGATCTGTTGATACACTGCACAATACCCTTGACCTCTGGGGGGATGTCTTGGGGGATAAAGGCCTCTTCTGTCACAAAGACGAGCAGAACCTCACCGGTTTTCACTGCTGTGCGAATGAGCAAATGTTGGAATTTCTGGACCTCGGGAAAGCTGCGGATCCACTCGTAGACTTTTTCACCAAGTGAGCAATGGATGTAGCATTTTTCCACATCGATCACTTCATGCGAGCCTTTTGTATAGAGTCCAATTTTCCCCTCTTTGACAGGAAGCTGAATTTTGTTGCGATAGGCAAGAGGCATGGGCGATGGATGGCAGGGATTCACTTCAACCTCGAGTTTGCCAATTCGCTGCAAGGCATCGAGTATTCTTTGCCTTTTGGCCTCGAGTTGCTTCTCATATTCAAGATGCATGATCTGGCAGCCGCCGCAGCGTCCAAAAAGGGGACAGATGGGCTTTACTCGATGAGGTGATGATTTGGTTATCTCCAAAATCTTGGCCCGTCCAAAATTTTTGCGGATCTCAGTGACAATTCCAAGGATGATTTCACCAGGAAGAGCGCCATCTACAAACATGGTGAAGCTCTCAAAATCTCCAACTCCTTCGCCGCTGACACCAAGGCGATGAATCGGAATTTCAATTTTTTGATTTAATTGAAGGGGCATAGAAGCAAGAATACCATATGGGGGAAAAAAGAATCATAGATTATGATGTTTGGTAGATGAAAATATTTATTAGTTTTTTCTTGATTTTGGCCTCTTCTATATTTGCTGATTTCGAATCGAAATCGATTGACATGTGTTGGCAATTTGGAAGCGATAGCTACTTTCGTTTTGACAGTCAAAATGAGGAGGTCTATTTCGAAATCGTTTTAGGAAATTTGCCTGAATTTTATGACGATTTTATCGCGCAAAAAAAGGACAAATTCATTGAATTGGATCAAAAACAGCTCTTTTATTCCTATGGGACGAGGGAAGAAAGTGTAAAACCACAGCGGTATCTCCTTTGTGAGAGGCGTGTGATTGAAGACGCAAACCCTCAGTTTCTCAAAAGTGAAGCATTAGAGAAGGTTATTTGTGAGAACCGGGTCCTTTTTTATACGGGTGCGGGAATATCTAGAGCTTCGAATGTTCCTTCGATGGATGAATTAAATGTTTTGTTGGGCTTTGAAGAAGGGGAGAGGTTCGTTTTTTCCTTAGAGGAGGCAATCGAGCATCCTGAGGAATTTGCATTAAAAATCCTTGCGTTTCATCGCGCTTGTGTTTTTAGCCCTCCGACAAAAGCACATATTACTTTGAAAGGACTGGCGGCTAAAAATGCTGCGCATGTTGTGACGGAAAATTTGGACTGCTTACATGAACGCAGTGGGATTTTCCCATATAGAGTAGATCCGAGTAGTGGAGTTAGATGGGAAAAGTTAACTCAAGTCGATTATGTAATCTGCATGGGTTTAAGTTATGATGATAGAGGTTTTTTAGGATTTTATAAGCAAAATCATCCAGAAGGAAAGATCATCGCAATCGATTTAGAAAAACCCTCCTATTTGGGCGATGAAGATTTTCTCGTAATTGGAGATCTTCAAGAAATCATTCCTTCACTTCGCTCTCTTGAGAAACAGGAATCGGTAGCAGAAATAGGCGATGAATTCCGTAGGTAGCTAGAGGCAAAATGAGATAGCAGTCAGGGTTTAACTATCATATCCATCGTCAACATAAATGATGTCAAATCCCCAAGATTCATGACAATTTTCACATGGTTGTGGACTGCAGTTATGGTATTCAGTTCCACAATTTTTGCAACTTGAGATGATATTAGCTTTCGGAAATAGAAAATCAAGGAATCCTGCAACAAAATAGCCGTTGGAGTCGAACTGGATTTGCTCTAGTTGAAGAGATTGTCCATGAGAGGGTGTTTACAAAGTGCTTTTATTGCTGAGAGCTAAGATTTTTTCCTAGGAGACATCTTTGGAGGGCGGAGCAAACTCAAATTGAGTTTGTGCAGCTCGAAAAGTGTCTCATAGGGAAAAAGATTGCTCTAATGAGCAATGAAATGACTTTGTAAACACCCTCT
>JAAKFB010000156.1 GCA_011065235.1 Chlamydiota bacterium
GTACTCATATATACAATGTGTAATATGGACGTGTTCAGAACTGTATGATTCGTGTAGACGCCAACTCTGTTTTTCTTGTGACCAACGAGCACATATAAGTAAAGGATTTTCCACGCATTGTTGTTTTTGTGGATATCTATGAGCGCTTCTCCTACTGTCTGATTGAAGAAAAATCTAGTACTGACGGGGATAATAAATTCACCCACTTTGTGATTAAGGTCTTTCCGGCTCATCTTATTTTGTATATAATTGAAATGGTATGGCTAAACAATCAAAAACTTCATGGGAGTCTTCGGCGAAATGGTATGATGAGACAGTTGGCCAAAAAGGACACTACTACCACGAAAACGTGATTTTTCCCAAGCTTCTGAAGATGATGGAGCTCGAAAAGAATGATAAGGTCTTGGACCTTGCCTGTGGGCAAGGAGTGCTCTCTAGAAAAATCCCCAAAATAGTGGATTATGTTGGGGTTGATATCTCGAAATCGCTCATTAAAGCTGCCAAAATACGTGAAAAAGGGGCCAATCGCCGCTTTTTTGTTCAAGACGTGACCAAAAAATGGGCGTTTCAGGAGAGAGATTTTACCCATGGGGCAATCCTTTTGGCTTTACAGAATCTCGAGGATCCACTTTCTGCCTTGAAGAACACGTGCAAGCATCTGGTCTCGGGAGGAAAGCTCTTTCTCGTGCTGAATCACCCCTGTTTTCGGATTCCGAGGCAATCGCATTGGGGAATCGATGAGGCAAAAAAGATGCAATATCGACGAATGGATGCGTATTTGACTCCACAAAAAATCCCCATTCAGATGCATCCTGGTGTCACCTGGTCTTTTCATCATTCTCTCTCAGCATATAGCAAAATGCTAAGAGAAGCGGGATTTTGTATCCTTGAGATGCAAGAGTGGGTTTCAGACAAAAAGAGCACGGGGGCAAAGGCACGGATGGAAGATCGGGCCAGGCGGGAATTCCCCCTTTTTTTAGCTATTGCTTGTCAAAAAATCGACGGTTTTTACCCGTGACTGCTACCCTCGACTTTGCAACTAGACGTAAGCGAAGTAGATGCGTTCCCCTTTGCGCTTACAAATTAAATATTATGGATTGAATTCAAATCTGAAATTTTTTAGCCTTGTTGGCTACAAGTATAGAAGGTACATTCGAAAGCATTCCTAATAATGTCGTGCATCTGATTGCATCCTATTGCGATATGCCTGAAGCAGATGCATTGGCTCACGTGAGCAGGCATTATCTTCCCAACTGCTAGAAGTGATTATGTCTGGAACGTATTTGCACGACAAATTGGCTTAATCATTCAAGGAGAAAATGCACGAGAACAAGTTAAATCCTTCGTTGCAGAATTAAATGCAAAAACGATCGTCGCTTTGAAATGTCCCATAGGAAAACCATATACAAGTCAAAGAATAAATCACTATCAATTTCCATTTGTGCTTGCTCCACTTTTCAGATCTCTCTCTGAAAAAGTTTTTTAATCTTCCTTATAATTTTTTTTAAGTGATGCTGTGATATATTTACGCTTATGTGCGGACTTTATGGCCATATTGGAAACAGCAGCTCGCTCGATAAATGTCTGAAAGGACTCAAAATTCTCGAGTATCGCGGCTATGATTCGGCAGGAATTGCCGGAGTCGATAATGGAAATCTCGTCTGCTTTAAGGAAAAGGGGAAAATTTCCGATCTCGAAAAGGTGTTAGAAAAGAAGCTACACACATTTCAATCTTCGATCGGTCACACCCGCTGGGCTACTCATGGTTCGGCTTCTAAGCTCAATGCACATCCCCATTTATGCGAAAAAAAAGAAGTTGCCGTCGTCCATAACGGGATTATCGAAAATCACCGCGCCCTACGGACAATGCTCGAGGAAAAAGGGGTTGTTTTCGAAACTGAGACCGACTCAGAGGTGATTGCACAACTGATTTCTCATTTCTACAAGGGTGACCTCGTCGAAGCGGTACGGGCGTGCACGGCGCTCATGAAGGGATTTTGGGGCCTCGCCATCCTGCACAAAAATCACCCTGAACAAATCGTCACCACCCGTCTAGAAAATCCCATTGTAATGGGCATTTCCCAAGATGGCCAAGAAGCATTTGTTTCATCCGATCCCCATGCCTTTGCCCAAGAAAATCTCGATTTATACTTCCTCGACAATCACGAAATCGCCCTCATTTCAAAAAATCGGATTGAGATTTTTGATGCAGATGCAAAGGTGATTGAAAAAACACCGGAAAAGCTCGATTTGACCCAGATCGCGATTTGTAAGGGAAACTTTGAGCATTTCATGCACAAGGAAATCCACGAGCAGCCAAGCAGCATCCGCAATAGCATCTTAGGTCGCTTTGTGATGGAAAAGGGAGATGCAGTTTTCGAAGATTTTTCTCCTTCAAAGTCGATCAAACAGATTCTTATTCTCGGATGTGGAACTTCGTGGCATGCAGGATGCATCGCAGCGCAGCAATTTGAGGAGCTAGCTGGGATTCCTGCCAGAGCAGAAATCGCGTCGGAATACCGCTACCGGAAAAAGAGTGTCGACGAAAATACGCTCGTCATCGCCCTTTCTCAATCGGGTGAGACTTTTGATACCATTGCAGCTGTGAATAGATTCAAACAAGAGGGCGCAAAAGTCTTGGCAATCTGCAATGTCCACGGATCGACATTGACGCGCGTGGCCGATCATACCATTTTGTTGCGGGCCGGTCCTGAAATCAGCGTCTGCAGCACGAAAGCTTTCAGTTGTTTGTTGTCTGTTTTGTCCCTTTTAGCCTTGAAATTCGCCCGATTGGGCCCGATGAATTGTGAGGAGGGGCAGCGTTTTCTTGAGGAAATTGTCCAGTTACCGACAATTGTGGAAGCGGTTTTGGATCAAGAACACAAAATTGCAAAATTGGCAGATAAGTATGCCTCGCACACAAATTTTTTCTTTTTGGGAAGGCAGTATATGGCTTCCGCGAGTTTAGAGGCGGCACTCAAGCTCAAAGAAATTAGCTATCTCAATGCGTGGGCTTATCCTGCAGGCGAGCTCAAACATGGTCCCATTGCGCTCATCGATTCTTCTTTTGTGATCGTGGCTCTTTGTGGCAATAAAGCGACCTATGAAAAAATGCTCAGCAATTTGAACGAAGTCAAGACCAGAGAAGGGAAAATTCTCGCCATGGCACCAATCGAATTAGAAGAAGTTGAGCACATAGCCGATGATGTGTTATGGCTTCCTCATATGCGCGATGATCTCTCTACCATTCCCTACTCCATTGCATCGCAATTGCTGGCCTACTACATTGCAAAAAAACTGGGCACAGAAATCGATCAACCGCGCAATCTCGCTAAATCGGTAACGGTGGAATGAAATATCGAACGAAACTCTATATTTCTCTCGTTGGTGTTGCACTCGCTAGCATCATTCTGGGTCTTGTAATTTTTTCGACAGAAGCCGAAAAACTCGTGTTTAAAATGATGCGAAGCCGCGCTGTTTCTATTGCCGCAACGGTCGCTTCTCAACTCGATCCAGCAACAGTCAAGCAATCGATTCAACGGGTTTCGGAAAAGGACCCTGCTTATCAGAGTGTTTTAGATAACTTGAGAAAAGCTCTCGATGCAAACCGCCGTGAAGATCTCTACATCGCTGATCTGTCTATTCTCTATCCCGACCCCGAAAATCCCAATGCTCTATTATTTAATGTGGAAACCGATCCTGACCCAGCACTCCCTGGCGCAGTCTATAGCGATACCGATAAAGATCTCATTTTGAAAAACAAGGATAAGTATTTCAGTGATCCCAGTTTTGTTACTGATCAATACGGCGTGTGGCTCAGTGGATTTGCCCCTATTCGGGATGCCAATGGAAATTATGTTGCCACCTTAAGTGTCGATATCAATGCAGCTGATATCCATATGCAGCTCGAGGAGTTGATCAAGTTTGCGATTTGGGGGCTACTCTCCTCGCTTTTACTCGCCATCGGAATCGCCTATTTCCTCTCAAAAAAAGTGACCATTGCCCTCCACCATTTATGCGATGTTGTCGAGGATATTGAAGAGGGGAAACTCGAGACTCGCTCTACTTTGGAAAGCAATGATGAATTCGGAGAACTTTCCAATCGCATCAATGCGATGAGTCGTGGCCTTCAAGAGCGTGAACGGCTAAAAATGAGCTTTGCCCGCTATGTCTCAACGCATATCATGGAAAAAATCATCCAATCGGAAGCCCCTCTCAAACTCGAGGGAGAAAGACGCAAAGTCACACTCCTCTTTTCAGATATCCGTCAATTTACTCTCCTTGCTGAAAAACTGCCTCCTGAAGAGGTGGTTCACTTACTGAATCAATACTTTGAGCAGATGATCGAAGTGATTTTCAGCCATTCAGGAACTCTCGATAAATTCATTGGAGATGGTGTCATGGCAGAATTTGGAGCACCTCTCGATGATGAATTCCAAGAAGAACACGCAATCCGCGCTGCAATTGCGATGCAAAAAGCCCTGATGCTTCTATCTAAAAAATGTGAAGCAGAAGGCAAGCCGCGGAGTCAAATGGGAATCGGAGTGCATACCG
>JAAKFB010000157.1 GCA_011065235.1 Chlamydiota bacterium
GTATTAACCGGATGGGAGGTAAATTGCCGGGGTAGGCCCTTAATAAAACAAAGGCTTCTTCAAGTCTTTCTTCTTCTCTTATTTTAACCCACCACACTTTTATATCTAAAGGGTTGCCCTTCAGAGGAACGGCCGGAAAGGTAATTATCTCGCCCACCCCGAGATTGTCAGGATTGTCGATCTGCGGGTTAGCTTCCATAAAAAACGTCCGATATTTTCGATTAAAGACACCATAGACCTTAACACTCATCCAGGACAACGTTTCCTTGCGCCTAATCCCCACCTTCCCCAGCTCAGAAGGCAACCTGTTTTCCGCACGGGATATTTCACCTGTCTGCCGTACCGGCACAGGCAGGTAAGAGGCTTTTTGTGGTCCAACCACGGTTACCTCACCCGGTTCAGATGAAAGCTCGATAGATGGTTCTGGAAAGGACCCAACAGTTGTATTCTGTTCTTTAACAGATTCGGCAAGTTTCCGGTCCTGAGTTTTCAATACCTTAAAACTGTCTTTCTCGCCCTGTAAGTCTGCTGCTTTTATTCCTATCGGTTTCCATTGAAGCGGCACTTTCAATCTCTCCAACGCCACGCATTTCTTGATTAACCTGGTTGAATTGCTTATCGAAAATATAGATTAAACTTCCGCTATGCCACCTAAAAGTATCGTTGTACTGGATCGAAATAGTATTTTCATCAACTCGAATATCTGTACGTGTTGTAGAAAACTTTGTTAATTGATCTAGAGAAACCAAGTCCTTTTCGAGCTTTTCTGGGAGGGATTTTTGTAAAACTTCTTCTGGAAGGAGTTTTTGTGCAAGATATCCATTGACTGCAAGGTGACTTTGATGAAGGAATGTAAAGACATCTTCCATTGTTTGGGGTATCGCAAACCTAGCTCGCGATCCAAAAGCGGCTCTGGCAACACTAAATTCTGTTGAGGGCTGTAAATCTGCTAGATTTGGAGTTGCTTGTGCAAAATATTCACCGATCCAATCTAATTTTTCATTTTGCTGAAAAAAAACATTGGGAGTGAGGGAATCAGCCCAAGAGTCCAGTACATGGGAAAAAGGCAGTAGCATTTTTTTAAAAAGAGCAGGCTTTTCTTCTATAGGGATTCCCGGGCGTTTCATGGTTTTAATCGCCGTGTCATAAGTATCGATTAGGTCATGCATGATTTCTATGGCAATACTGCGAGTGATTGGAGAAGCTTCTCTGTATAACTCTTGGACTAAGCGTCCATCCAATTTTTCCAACTGGCGAAATGCGTTTTCAAAATGGCTGGGACTTCCGAAATCCTCGATGCGTTTATTTAGATCTTGAATCTTTTGTTTGTGTTCTAAAAGTTGTGAGATTTTTGCTTCTTCCTTTTGTGGAAAAGCCTCAAGGACATTTTGTAATGTGGGGGATTCTCTATCGAAAAAGAAAGTCATGAAGAAAGAAAGGGCACCGGCTTTTTCAAGTGTGTGGATGACATGCTTCAGCTGTGCAATGTCGCTTGCCGGAACGGCTTGTTTCTCTAATCCGAGAAGAAAATCTTGCCATTTTTCAAAGACTTCAGGGGCGGGACACCGTGTTCCCGCGAGAAGGATATCGGCAAATTGCGCAGGTTGAGAAAGCTTGTTTTGATAGTCACTTAAGACTTTAGCAGCGGCGAAATTCTCTTGCATCGTCACAACCGAATATTGCGCAAGACCGCTTGTAGCAGGAGCAAATAGGAGTGTTTCCAGATGTTTTATTCGTATGAGTGTTTCTAATCTTCCGGAAGAGGCTTCGATCTCAGAGAAGGCCTTTTCGATTTTCTCATCGAGTTCGATCCCAATTCTTCCAAATGAGCGCGCCTCATTAGAAAAGCCTTTGAGCCAATCGTGCTGTTTGAGCAATTTTAGGCTTTTGAGAGCTTCTTCTTTGGAAACAGCTGTGCGTAGGCTTAATGCCAGCTCCCTCACATCTTCGGGAACTTGCATGATTCCTGAGATTGCTGGCAGAGTTTCTGTGATGGAAAGAGAATCGGCAATTTTTGCCGGATGGACAACAAATCCCTCGCTGGTGAAATCTTCCACTTTGCCCTTGGCAGTATTCCAAATGTGCAGATCTCCCGATTGCATACAAACGGCGAACGCATTGCCCTGAAGAGCCTGTTTTTGGGGAAGATAAAGACAGGGGATTCCAAGACTGCTGAAGTTCACCACGGGGTGAGAGTTGGCAGGTTCCGATTTATGCACAACAACGAGTTTGTGCTGATCTTTGGCAAAGCGCTTTTCCGCCTCTTCTAAAGTGTCAGCGACGAGGATTTCATCTCTCTGTAGTTCTAGCGCAGATGCCTTTCCGGGAACGAGGACTTCGGCATTTAGCGTCTGCTCAATGGGCGATTGCTCAGACTCGGCAATCTTTTTCAGATCGATGTAAGTGGGAAGTAGGCTACCGCGATTGATGGGACGGGCCTGAACGGGATAAATCGTGTCGCCCTTGATGACGATTTCCATGTCGGTGGCGTCATCTTCAAAATAGCTCTCTGTGAGTACTCCCCAATGGAACAAGCGGGCGATTTGGTCTTTTGACAGAGCCGGGCGTCTGACGAGATGTTCGGGGTTGGGCACTTTTTGTAAGGTAATGCCATCTGGTCCTTCTACGGGAGCAAGACGGGTGGGTTTTTCCTGGTTGTCATAGAGGATATAGAGCTGATCGGGTTGGGCTTTGCTGTGGAGGACTAGCACTGTATCGCTTTCGATGCCCTGGTTACCCACAACTCCTTCGCCATGCCCGTAGGTAGCACTGAGGCGCGTCACACGGAATTTTTCATTCCCGATGTAGAGGGGCTCATTACTAAATGCCACAAGAGAGATGGGGATTTCTCCATCGGCTTCGCCAATGAGTTCTTGAGCGGTGACAGCAAGTGACAACTCCTCTTCGAAGGGGTTCAACCCTGCATTGATGCGATTTTGAAGAGAGTTGATTCCAAAATAGGAGCGGACAACGCTACCTAAAGCTCTACAGAACTCTTCTGGATTGGGTTTGACATAAGAGACGCTTAGGTTCCCGCCGGCATTTGCAGATTTTCGTGAGTCTTCAGCTCCTGTGCTGCGCACCATCAAGTAGCCATCGATTTGCTCGAGCCATTGCACAAGTTCATCATTTAAAATTTCTGTATTTGAGAATGCCTTCTCAATGCCTTTATCAATAATCTCTAATTGACGTTTTGCCTCTTCTGAGTGTAGATCGAGCGCACTTAAAGCTTCCCAAGCTTCAAACACTTCCGGTGCATGTTTTTGGAGAAAGCGGGTGACTTGATCTGTGGAGACTCCCTTTGGAAGGGGAACTTTAATCCCGGGAAGCTCCAATGCATCGGCCAGATATGCTTGCTTGACGATGTTTTTGTGCTTATTGCCGTAGGCTGCAAGGTCGTTTTCGGGACAAGAGGGAAGAGTCTCCATGAGAGAGGCCACTTCTTGTTCGAGCATTTTTAGAGAAAAGCATTGGTCTTCAAAAGGGTCGTTGGAACAGATAGGCGCTCCGACAGAATCCCTAAGGGCGTTTGAGAATTGCGCAGTCAATTGCATTAAAGAAAAACCATTGAAAACAAGATTTTTAGTCCGATCAGACCAAAGAGCATGGAAGCACCTTCCGATCAAACTTGGCTTGGGCAGAGGAAGAGAGGCAAAAAGGGCGTTTTTTTCTTTAGAGGTGAGGTGCTGAAGCCCTCCTCGTGCAATGTCAGTTTCATATTTGATTTTGGCAGTGTGCTTTTCAATTTGAGGGAAATAATCGTGATCTTGGACGCCAAAGCGCTCTGTGAGCGATTCCCAGCGCTTTTTGAGCTGGGGAAGAGCATCTTGGGTTTTCCTGGCCCAATCTTGCAGGATGAGAAGTCTTTGTTCAGCATCGGGGTCGGAGAATAGGTTTTTGCCATAGTCCTTTAAGGCGGCAGGCAGAAGTGATGAGACCCCTTTTTGAAGGCTTTTTTCCCAGGCCTGTAGTTGCCAGCCTAGTTCGCGTATTTCTGCTTTTGCCTCATCTGACTGGGGGCTTTTGCCCTCGCAGAACTGCTCTAGGTCTGTGAGCTCCCTTTTAAGGCCTTCAAAAGGCCCTGTCATATCTGAGAGAGGGGTTTGGCTGGGACTTGTCGAGGTGGCCAGGGGGAGATGAGGAGATATCCCACCAAGAGATAGCTCTGGGCTCATTGCCACTAAAGGGAATTGGGGAATCTGATTATCTCTTGTAAGCGAAACGCTTTTATTGTTAAATAAATCAATCATAGTAATTAAAATTATATCACAATTTTAATTATAAGTAAATAGGTTTTTTATTACTGACGTTAAGGGACTTAGGCCGAAGAGAAGGTCTCTAAGGGCCCGTAAAGAAATAACCTGACAATCCTCGAGGGAAAAATCGATTCATCTCTCGATGATTTTCCCTTGTATACCACGCTCGGTCAGGTTTTGTGAATTTAGACTTGGCGAGACAAAGCCAAATTGATACGAACGAGGAGCACCATTCCCAAATAGGGAAGGGTGACGAGGAGGGGC
>JAAKFB010000158.1 GCA_011065235.1 Chlamydiota bacterium
TGTGAATTTGGACTGGCTGCGACTTTGCCAAATCACCCCTCCTCGTCACCCTTCCCTATTTGGGAATGGTGCTCCTCGTTCGTATCAATTTGGCTTTGTCTCGCCAAGTCCAAATTCACAAAACCTGACAGAGCGTGGTATACAATTCAGCAAACAAAATCAAGTTGTTATTAGTGAGAGTGGTCAAGTTATTACAATAATTCCAGGAAGAGGGTAAACAATGGACAGTATTAGCGAATATGATGAACGTCAGCTAAAATTGATGCACGAGTGCTTATCTTCATTTGAGAAAAATCAGATTGAATTGAGTTCTTTGATTGGCAGCTTGGAATTTTTGCTAAATGCCATGGAATCGGTCGATGAAGAATGGGAAAATAAATTCTTCAAGGAAGCAACTATATTAGAATCTATAAATGCGATTGAGGTCATGGAAGAATCGGAAAAAGAAACATTAAAATTCAATAAAAATGAAAGCATTGAATTACTAAGTAAAGCAGTTTTAAGTTTAAAAAGTTTGATTCAAAATGAGCTGGGTAGTCAGTGACAACTCAATGTGGCACTACAAACTCCAGGGATTATGATTTCATTGAAAGTTCGTACTTCTGAAAAATCCAGGAGAGTTATTGATATTCGGCATTTGGAGAAGAAGAGATTTACAATCATCGAGATCTAGAGAAAGAGCACTCTTCCGTAGGCAATCCTTGGAGGTATCAAGGTAATCGGATCGATGAGGAAACCAGACTCATTTACATTATAGACACCGCTACTATGGCCCAAAAACCGGAAGATGGATGAGCCCCGATCCTATGGGTGAGTTAGATGGACCCAATTTATACGTCTATTGTCGAAACAATCCCCTGACCTATGTGGATTACTTTGGTTTAGCTTCAGAGAAAAATAAAAGCCCTATAGATGAAAGCTATTTCTATGGTGAGTATGAACGGGAAAAGATGGCTTTTTTCGGCAGCGGAATGAATTCGCATACAACCCTCTAAGGGCCCGTGAAGAAATAACCTGACAATCCTCGAGCAGGAAAACGGTTCATCTCTTGAGGATTGTCAGGTTATTTTTTCATGGGCCCTAAAGTCCATGCATTCAAAAATAAAGGATCCCTTCTCAAAATTCAACTGCTCATATAGAATGGTATAATGGAATATATCTTTCCCATTATTGAAAACAAGTTAGCCCAGTTGGTAAAGGAGCACCCCAACCAAAAGGTGTTTAATCTCGGTGTGGGCGATGTGTGCCTTCCCCTCGCACCCATCGTTGCACAGGCTATCTGCGATGCGACCCTTGAAATGACCAGAGAGCCCCGCGGCTACGGGCCATGTGGAGGATATCCCTTCCTCAAGGAGACGATCTGCGCACACGAATATGCGCAGTTTGGGATTTCTCAAGATGAGATCTTCATCTCCGATGGCGCCAACACCGATGCGTCTTCGATCCAAGAACTCTTCCCCACAGAATCGATTGTGGCAATCACCGATCCCACTTATCCCGTCTATCGCGACGCCAATCTCTTAGCGGGAAAAACACTGCTCACGATTCCCCTAAAAGAAGAAGAGGGCTTTCTTCCCAAACCTCCCAAAGAGAGAGCCGATTTCGCTTATTTGTGCACTCCCTGCAATCCAACAGGCGTTGCCATGAATCATGCAGAACTTGCCCAGTGGATTGCATGGGCTAAAAAACACCGGGCCATTTTGGTGATCGACAATGTCTACAACGCATTCATCTCCTCTGATGAAATTCCCCCCTCGATCTACGCTCTTGAAGGGGCAAGAGATGTCGCCATCGAAATTCGCAGTTTTTCCAAATGGGCGGGCTTTACAGGTTTGCGCTGTGGCTACATGGTCGTTCCCAAAACACTTCATGTGCCCAACCTGCACGCACAGTGGACAAAACGGACCGATATCAAAACCAATGGAATTGCCTACCCGATTCAAAGAGGAGCAGAGGCCTGTTTCAGCATCCAAGCCAAACAAGAACTAGACGCTCAAATCGAAATCTACCGCACATCTGCATCTATTTTGAGAAATGCCCTTGAAGAGTATGGACAAACGTTTTTTGGAGGTGTGCATTCTCCCTACATTTGGTGGAAAACCCCAAAGGGAATGTCTTCTTGGGAGTTTTTCGACAAGCTTCTAGAAGCTTCGCGCATCATTGCCATTCCCGGAAGTGGATTTGGAAACGCTGGAGAGGGATTTATCCGCCTGTCTTGCTTTTTACCCCTTAAACTTGCTAAAGAGGCCGCTCATGCGCTACACCATCACTTCGCAACAGCTTGACTACTTTCGTAGAGAAGGGCACATCGAATTTGAAACTCTTTTCAGTGTGGAAGAAGCCGAAAAACTCAGAAGTCTTTTGGACACAGCCAGACTCTCCCAGGGGATGGGAAGAGATTTAGAACGTGGAAATCCCCCTTTGCGCAAGGCAATGGAGCTCTCCCGTTTGGGACAAACCGCGTACGGCCTTTTTGCAAAAAAACCGCTCCGTCTAGCCTTTTCTCAATATGTCCCCCAATATCGAAAAATCATTGCCCTCGAGGACATCAGTTCAGTTACCGAAACTTATGGGTGTATGCTCCTCAATTTAAGTCCGAATCCCCTCCCCGATTTCCCCTACCTTCCCATGGAAATGGGAGATGTGGGATTCTATGAGCGGAAATTCCCCATCGATTTTACGGCACTTGAGCTTCCGGTCCTTTTTCTTGCTTTTGCAAGAGATGTCGCCCGCTATCAACTTCAAGAAAACGACCCCGATACCCACCATTTAAAAAAATTAGGGTATGGCTTTGGGGACCGCCTCAACAATGATACGCATCCTCTCATCATCAAATAGCTAGAAAATAATTCTTTTTTTTCGTAACATTTTTTCTTTTTTTCAGGTGCTTTAATGACGACCAAATACGCCACATATACCGATTCTGTCTGCAATCTTCAAAAAGAGAATCGCTTGCGCAAACTCAAGCCGATGATTCCCATCAACGGGGCGTTCATCCTCTTTGAAGATCAAAAAATGCTCAGCTTTTGCTCCCACGATTATTTGGGACTCGCCGACAACCCTGAAACAAAAAAAAATGCGATCAAATTTCTCTTGGAGCACGGGATCACTGCCTCTTCTGAATCGCAAGATCTCTATCTGACGTGCCAGCACGAACTCGAAAAAAAATTGAGTGAGATGCTGCGGCGCGATACCGCTCTGTTTTTCTCCTCGCGCTACGAAGCAAACGTAACAGCCCTTTCCACACTTGGGCACAAAGCCGCGACTCTCTTTATTGATGAAGGGTGCCACACTAGTCTTCAAAAAGGGGCAACTATCAGTGAGTCCCAGGTGCTGCGCTATCCCCACAAACGACTCGACCGGTTAGAACACTTTTTAGAAGATGCAAAAACACCGACGAAAATCATCATCACCGAGTCCGTGTTCAGTCTGACGGGCTCAATCTCAAACTTACCGACACTGATCGAGCTTGCCGAGCATTTCGAAGCTCTTCTTTTCGTCGATGATTCACACGCTTTTGGTGTTACAGGAGTCGACGGGATTGGGCTCGCTGCCCACCTCAATGAAATCGACATCATCACTGGATCCTTTAGCAAAGCGTGCGGCGCGTATGGAGGATACATCGCTTGTTCGGAGACGATTCGCGACTACCTCGTCAGCATGGCTCCAATCAAAAGCAACTATTTCTTCCCTCCCCCCATTATCGGCGCGATCGAAGCAGTTCTCGGTCTCATCCCTCAATTAGAAGGAGAGCGCCGCCAACTCGAGCAACGCTCCCACTGGCTCCGCAGTGCACTGCGGCAGCTCGGTTTTGAACAGGATAAAACCAACACACCGCTCATCTCTCTTCTCTTCAACAACCCTGAAGAAGTAGAATCTTTGCGCACACATCTCAAAAGTGAAAAAATCCTCGTCGGCCCCACCCGCTCGTTCCAAGGCGAAGAAGGAACCCCTCGCCTCAACCTAGCGCTCAATGTCTGCCATATGCCCGACCATCTCACACGTCTTGTTGATGCGATCAAAAGCTGGCAAAATACCACTGTTAATTCAACTTGCTCTCTGGCTTTTCCGAAAAGATAGGGGACAAGTTGAAGTACTACTATTATGCCAGTAGTCGATTCAGTATCGCATCAACGTTAAAGCCAAACTCTGCTTGTAGATCACTCATCGGAGCGGATTCCCCAAAGGTCTCGATGCTAATTGCAATGCCATCGGGACCGATCCACTGTCCCCAGCCCATGGAAACACCAGCTTCAATGCTCACTCGCTTGCCAAGATCGCCACCGAGAACTTCATTTTTATATTCATCGCTCTGTTCTTTGAAGATTTCCCAGCAAGGCATCGAAACGACACGCACGGATTTGTCTCTCTTTTTCAATGCTGATGCCACGTCGAGTGCAAGAGACACTTCTGAGCCTGTTGCGATGAGACAAAAGTCAGGTTTCCCATTTTCTTTCAGGATAATGTAAGCC
>JAAKFB010000159.1 GCA_011065235.1 Chlamydiota bacterium
TCTGAATTGAAGAATTGGAATTTTGCCAAAATCGGAGCCCTGAATTTTGAAGCTTCGAAGCAGCTCATATTCAAGAATATGAGCGATGGAGAAGATTCGAAAGGCACGGGTTTCCGATGAAGGGAAAAACCAATTCTTCATTCATGATGTGTATAGCTTAAGATTTTCGCAGAGAAAATCGCAAAGAGAACATCGGGACGTCCCAAATTGGTCTTCAACCCAAATTCGAGATCAAAAAGGGACAGGAGCCCCCTCTTGAAAAAGTCGGATCCTTTTTTGCGGGCCCCTTCAAGGCATTGCTGCAGCGCTTTAGGCCAGAGTCGTGGAAATGCCTTCGCGATTTCCTCTGAAGAGCTCCCCACTTTTAAAAGTGCGGTCATCTTCAGTCCCATCTCGAGCTGATTGCGCACCTGGGAGACCAAAGGAAGCAGCTGGGAGATGTCCTTCACCTGCGCCACACTCTGTTGCTGGCCCCAGACTAGACCCTGTGCTATTTGGAACAGGTTTTGCTCATCAGAGGCGCTGCAAATGGCCTCTACATCGCCTTTGGTCACCTCGCTCCGCTCTCCCACATAGCACGTCAGCTTGTCGAGCTCTTGCTGCAACAGGAGTCGGTCGCCCGGCAGTCTCCCTAGAAGAGCATCCACTGCCTCGGGGGAAACCTTTTTCTGCTTCGCATGAAGGGTTTGCACCACCCATTTAGAAAGGCGCTGCTTCTCTTCCCAGGGTTTTTCCCCCGATAGATCGAGCACGACCATTTCTTTCTTAGCTTTTTTGTAGAGATCATTGACGGCTTTGGCATTGGCAGCGCCAAGAACCAAGTGCCCCTCGGGATTGGGGGCTTTGAGATAGTGCGCCAATAGCTCCACCTCTGCTTTGAGCAACCCCTCAACTCCATCGAAAATGGCCCCCATCTTGCCTGAAAACAGGGATCCGGCATTCAAATGCTCGAGCGCGTCTTTGATCAGAAAACACCGTTTGAAATCGGTCATTTCTTCCAACATGTGGATCACGCTGGCTAAAATCTTCTTCCGCTCGCTCTCGCGCGAGCAAACAACGACAAAGGCAGAGGATAGATGCTGTGGATAGGCTTCTTTGAAATGCTTTTCAAAGACTTCGAGTTTTTGGAACTTCATGCTCTAAGCATAGAAGATTAACTAGAGGATTGCAATCTTTCGGACATTTCTGAGAACCGCTCAGCCTTTTTTGTGGCTTGAGTCAAGGCTTTCAAACTCACTTCACGATTCGTTTCAGGGATCTTGTCAAAATAGAGATCCATTGCTCTTTTCGCAGCAAAGCTCGTAAACATTTTCGACTCGTCTCGAGCTTGGATAAGCGTGCCAGCATCTGGCTTGTCGTCTCTTAGCATTGCCCAAGCAAAACGCAACGCTGCTGTTTTGGAAGCAAGTACGCAATTCCCCGTTTTTTGTTGTGAAGGAGAAATTGTCTCAAAAAGAGTACAAAGTTCATCCGTTTCTCCAGATAATTGGAGAGGAAGTCTTTCATAAACAAAATATTTACCTTCTTCATAAGATGCACAACTTTTTCTTTCAATTTCTTTAATGATTTCTTCTGTTATTTTTCGAGGATCAATTTTATACACTTTAATTGTTTCAGATTTAACAGATCCCTGTCCACGATTGCAGATTGCCAAATACCCATTGATAAAGCTCAATGTAATGCTATGGGTGTCCCAACCTGATCTAATAAAAACAAGGTCGCCCCTTTGAATTTTTTTGATTATTTCTGAAGTAGCTCGATTGGCAAAAAAAGCTTCTTGGAACGCTTCAGCAATTATTGAAATTTGTTTTTTCTCAATTTCAAGTTTTAAAAAAACATCGGTTTTTTGAAAATCTTTCAATGAATCTGCAACTTCCATACAGAGACCACTAGATGGCATTCCTTCAAGGGAAATCTCTTGATTATCAAATTGAACCGAACCTTTCATGCTCAACCAATGAGATAGATATTTGTTCGACAATAGAACCTTTTCATATGGAGTAAATTCATCCCACTTTATGAAAAAAAATCCCACTCCATGACCTATTAGGCGAGGTGTAATTCTTTCATTATTTTTTGCTTCGGTATCTGCTCCTTCTCTGATCAACAAATCGATAATATCTCTATTTCCAGAAAGATATGCGTAGTGAAGGGGCGTCCAGTTCTTGCTATTTGGCAAATTGACAGAAACATGCTTAACTAGATATTCAACTAGATCATAGTGACCGTGGAGACAAGCTAAATCCAAAGGTCTTAATTTATCTGTACGTTCTCTTGTTAGATCTGCTCCATTTCCATGGGCAAAGCGACAAAGTTCCATATTACCTATTTTGGCAGCTTCGTAAATTAGAGCCTGACTTTGCAATTTGACAGGTGTCTCCCCCATTTGATTTTTGATATGGAGGTCTGCTCCTCGTTTAACTAAAGCCTCAAAAATAAACCAGTTTTCCATATCGGTGGCACCATGTAGAGGAGTCGAGCCATCTTTCGTTTGGTGGTTAATGTTTGCTCCAAGATCGACAAGGTGTTTAACAAGTTCGACACATCCCGATTGCACAGCATAATGAAGAACGGTGAAAGTACTGCTATTTTCAGAACGGACAGCTGATTCATTTAGGAGTAACTTGGCAATATCTAAATGCCCATATAAACAAATGAAATCCAAAGGTCTTTGCCCTTCGAGATCTTCTTTATAAAGCCGGGCACCCCCTTCAATAGCGGTTAAAATTTCTTCACCGTTGCCTTTTTTACAGGCTTCAAATAGCTGTAATTGACTTTCCTCTTGGTTTAACACCTCGGCATTAAATTGAATGTTCCTCGTGACAGGAGAGGGATCTTCTTGCACAACTTTGCCAAAAATACGGCTGATATTTTCTCGAATTTCCGAAAAAATTTGGAATGGTTTATTAAACCAAGAACCAAAGTCATTTTTTATAAAATTAACACTCGTCATATCAGTAATTATAGCTAAAAATTAATTAAATGTAAAGATTTAATTAACTGCTAAAAAAATTACTTGACGTGACTAAAATACTGTCATACATTAGTTTATATAGGAATCTTAAGGAAGGAGTAGAACGGATGGCGGTAAAACAAAAGAAAGTAACTAAGCGTAAAGCTGTTAAGCGCAAATCCCCCGCGAAGAAGGCTGCAAAAAAGACGGTTGCTAGAAAAAAAGTGGCTCGAAAAGCTCCAGCCAGAAAGGAAACAACTAAACGAAAAACCACTTCTAAAGTGGCCGCTCGTAGAAAGGCTGCTCCTAAAAGACGTCGTAAGACGGCTTTTCAAAAAATGTTGACCGCTGAAGGCTGGAAACGGCTGATGACAAGCAAATAGCAAATCGGTTAAAATATCCCTTCTAATGTTACTTGGAGGGGATATGCATCTCAAAGGAAAACGGGCATTTATTGCAGGAATTGGTGACGACCAAGGCTATGGCTGGGCTATTGCAAAGGCTTTAGCTGAAGCGGGTTGTGAAATCCTCGTCGGAACCTGGACACCTATTCTAAAAATTTTTACCACCTCTTACGAATCGGGCAAATTCGATGCTTCTCGGAAGCTATCCGATGGCCGGATGATGGAAATCTCCAAAATCTATGCCTTGGATGCGAGTTTTGACAATCCCGATGAGGTCCCCCAAGACATCCGCGAGAACAAGCGTTATCAGGCAGCTTCGGGATATACGATTTCTGAGGTGGCGGCCCAGGTGGAAAAGGACTATGGGAAAATCGACTTTTTGGTCCATTCATTGGCAAATGGACCCGAGGTGAAAAAACCTCTTCTAGAGACATCGAGAGCGGGCTATTTGGCAGCACTCAGTGCGTCTTCTTATTCTTTTGTCAGCATGATTGCCCATTTTGGTCCGATGTTGAGTGAGGGGGGCGCGATTCTGTCACTGACCTATATTGCCTCCGAGCGGGCTGTGCCAGGTTACGGCGGTGGAATGAGCTCTGCCAAGGCGGCCCTTGAGAGTGACACGCGTACTCTTGCCTTCGAAGCGGGCCGCAAGTGGGCTATTCGGATCAACACGATCTCGGCGGGTCCCTTGCGCAGTCGAGCTGCGCGGGCAATTGGTTTCATCGACAAGATGATCGACTACTCAAACGCCAATGCTCCTCTTCAGAGAGAAATGACCTCGGAAGATGTGGGCAATGCGGCTGTGTTCCTTCTCTCCCCTGCAGCTAGTGCGATTACGGGGACGACGTTGTATGTGGACAATGGGATGCATGCAATGGGAGTGGCGGTCGATTCTCCGGCTCTTTGTAGCGAACCCGCACACGCATAGGGCACTTGCCAGGAGCAACCGTGCGCACGGCAATTCTCCAATCAAAGGCGGTAAAAGCCTCTTCTCCATGACAAGCATGCTGAGAGGGGCGGTTACCGCGCATCAAATGTCCACAATATTTCCCATCTTCTGCAAAAAATGAGAGTTCAAGGGTGAGTCCTTTCGAGT
>JAAKFB010000016.1 GCA_011065235.1 Chlamydiota bacterium
GCCTCATTGCCAATTCCTAAATTAGGAGAGCGGAATTCTTTGATCAGTGTGTGAAGTTCATTTCCGTAGCGATCGAGCTGAACAGGCGGTGAAGATGCGACGCGGAAATTGTTCTTGAGTTCTCTGAGATTGATGATCTGACGATCTGTAATCGATTGAACGACAACGGCATTATCAGAGCCGGGCATGTCATAACTCGAATTGACCACGACATATCCTCGGCTAGGAATGCTAATTCCACTGAGGTTGAGGAACCAGTCTGCAGAGCGATCGACACCAGAACGCAGGCCTGCCACCTCTTGTTCAAGGGAGGCTTGCTCTATTGTGAGTTGGTTATTGGTGTTGAGGAGCTCAAGGAAGCGGTAGCGGCTTTTGGCATCATCAGAGGTTTGGTCTTTGAACTTTCCACTGAATGTGACGAGGTTGTCGTTGAGGGCGATTTTTTTATTGTTGTCCTTTTGAATGAGATCCAAGTTGACGAGGTGTTCGACTTGATGGCTAAACGAAACTTTCCCCGTTTTGTCTTTATGCATGCTCTGAATAGAGAAAAAGGTCAGCACTGCTGCCAAGATGAGAATGAGGAATCCCCCAGGGAATCCTTTTTTTGGTCCTGGCTTGTTTTTATTATCGTCGCTCATAATTTCTTTTTATATCACAATCTCTAAGTTTTTAAAAGCATAAAATATATACCTTTAATTTTAAAAAGGATGAGAAAATGAAAACAAAATTTTCATATTCAAGTCGTTAGGCCCAAGTATTAGTGTATCACATTGGCGTTTTTATGCACGAGAACTATTGAGATCTGAAGGCCAGTGGCATTTGGGCTTTCGGTGAAGAATTGGCCTACAGGCTTCCCTTTTTCCATCACAATGGGAAGGGAGTCGCGCAGGAAGGCGGGTATCTTCTGAGCATTCCACCGCTTGCGAAAGGATGAATCCGCAGGAGCCAGGTCGTAATTTCCTTTGGGAAGGGCAAGTGAAATTTTTCCTTTCCACCACTCCTCCCAATGGCTGGTTGAGGATTGAGCCTCAGAGACCTTCTCTGAAAAGGAAATTTTCCACTCCCAAAGCTCTGAATGGATGGTCCCTTCTTGCAAAGGGACTTTTTGAGGAAATTGAGGAGGGTTCTCCTTTAAAATAAATAGTCGTCCCCGGTCGATGATCGCGACATTTTTTGAAAAGGCGATCCGGTGGTTGGCAGCTCCTTTTTCTAGAGCTTGGAAAATCCGCTCAAAAAGGGAGTGGCTCGGGATGACCTGCCGGAGCACAAAAGAGATTTCTACTGGATGCGCCTCTGAAAAATCCCAGAAGGTGCCGAAAAGTCCTTCTATGGGCTTGAAATGTGCGGTCTTTTCTGTGAGATAATCCTCTAGCCGAGTGCTATATTTTCCAAGGCGGTTGAGTGAAGGTGCAATTTCTTTTCCAAACTCCTTTGAAAGCGTGGGGAGGAGGTTTTGCCGCATGCGGGCACGGAGATATTTGGAGTCGCGGTTGGTTTCATCATCAATAGGTGTGAGTGTCCAGGTTTGCAAGTAAGCGCGGATGCATTCTTTGGAGACTTCGAGTAGCGGGCGCCAAATCGGCATTGCCCCTCTCGCCGCAAGGGGTTGGATCCCTTTGAGTGTCGTTAAGTGGGCTCCTTCAAATACCCGCTTGAGAATCGTTTCGGTCTGGTCCAGCTGGTGATGAGCAAGAACGAGCGCGTGAAATGAGTCTGTTTCAAAGAGGTTTTTAAAGAACTCGAAACGTTCTTCGCGCGCTGCAAGTTCATTTTTTTCGGGGTGGGTGCTGCGTTTGGTATGAAAGGGGATATTTTGCTCATCGGCCCATTCTTGAAGTTTTTGGGCTTCTGCAGCGCTTTTTTCTCTCCATCCATGATCAAAATGTGCGAGATGAAAGGGAATTTTCAATTGTTTGAGGCAATGAGCCAAAGTAAGGGAATCCTCTCCTCCAGAAAACCCCAAAAGGAGGGGTTTTTCAATAGGTTTTTGCTCTTTTAAAAAAGTTAGAACGATTTTTTCCAATAGCATAGGTTGTTATTATAACCTCCAATGGCTAAAATCTAAAGCCCTTATGATACCTCTATTGTGGCGCTACCTGTTGCGCAACTATCTTCAAGTCTTTTTATTATGCGTGACCGGGTTTATCTCGGTTTTGCTCGTGACCCGGTTTCAAAACATCGCAAGATTTGCCGCGACGGGAGCGCCGAAGCTATATATCCTCAAATTTATCCTCTTTCAAATCCCCTTTATTCTCCCTCTTGCCATCCCGATTTCTTGTCTCATCGCAGCTCTTCTCATCTTTCAAAAAATGAGCCGCTCCCATGAGCTCACTGCGCTGCGCGTCGCTGGAATAGGCCTCGCCCCGATTGCATTTCCTCTCATCGTTTGTGGAGCGATCATTTCCATGCTCAACTTTACGCTCGTTTCCGAGGTGGCGCCTAAATGTCGCTCCCTGTCTAAGACGTTGGCCTATCAGATGACTGTGGTTAATCCCCTCTGCCTTCTCCAGAAAGAGGCGCTGATCAAACTGAAAAACACTTATGTCGATATGAAGGTTCTCAAGTCGGGAAAGTACGCACAGGATGTCTGTTTTATTATGCGCAATCTCACCAATCAGCGCCTCAGCCTCATGATGGCGAAAAAAATTTCCCTCGAAGATCAAATATTGGTGGGAAATGACGTCACTTTCATCTCGAGTATCGACACAAAAAATGCCGAATGTTGCGACCACTTGATCATCGAAAATCAAACTGAGATGCAGACACAAGCTGACCAGCTCACACGCTATTTGCGCAGTAGCGATTGGAGTTTTAACTACGACTCGCTCAATTTGCGCATGCTGCAGGCGAAATATGCTATAGAAAAGGGAGAAGATGCCAAGTTCAATTCCCGCGCCATTCAAGAGATTGCAAGGCGCCTGTCTTTAGGGATCGCTGCAATGACATTCACTTTAGTGGGTGTAGCCTTTGGGATGGAAATCACCAAGGACCGAAGCCGCAAAAAGATCTTTTGGGCCATCGGATTGATGGTTTTTTATTTGGTCTGTTTTGTCGCAGCAAAATCAATGAAGCACAACTGGATGCCCAGTGTCCTTTTATTTCTCGGTCCTCACTTGATCATTCTCTTTTTCTGTTTCCGCTCCTTTAAGCAAACCGCCAGGGGAATTGCATGATCAAGATCTGGGAACGCTATATCTTTCGCGAGTTCATCAAGCTTTTCGCGCTGTTTTTATTTGGCTTTTATTTTCTTTATATTGTCATCGATTATTCGACGCATATGCAGGATTTTTTCCAAGGAAAAAGCCTTCCTTTTTGGAAAATCATCCAGTATTACACTCTACAATTTGTCAAGCGGGCCGACATTTTACTTCCACTGGCTATTTTGATCGCAGCGATAAAAACCCTCTGCCAATTGAATCACAACCGAGAACTCATCGCTTTCCAATCTGCGGGAATCCGCCTCAAAAAGCTATTGAGGCCCCTTTTTTTTGTCGGAACCCTCTGCACTCTCTTTGTATTAGCGGTCAATGAGTTTGCTATCCCCTACTCGCTCAATTTCATCGACAAATTTTACGATTCCCATTTGCGCCACTCCTTCCGGGGTAACCGCTCCGAGCCGCTTCACGTGATGCATCTCGAAGATCATTCAAAACTAGCCTATCAATATTATGACAATGCAAAAGAGGCCTTTTTTGATGTGATTTGGATCCGCAATGCCGATGATCTGTGGCACATGAAATACCTCAAAGCCGATCCGATCCATCCCCAGGGACAGTGGGTGGATCACCTGGTCCGCAAAGAGGGAGGGTATTTTGAAAAGGAGCAGTCGTTCTCCAGCTTTTCATTCCGCGACCTTCAATGGAATGAGGATATACCCCGAAAAGGGTACATCCCCTACGAAAACCGATCGATCACAGAGCTCTGGAAGCTTCTGAAACAAGATCCCCTCATGCCGAATCATGAAAAAAAGGAAGTGTTGACCCAAGTTTTATTCAAATGCTCCATGCCCTTTCTCGCGTTTTTAGTCATTATAGGGATTGCCCCTTATTGTGCATCCAATAGACAAAATCTCCCCCAATTTTTCATCTACACCGCGGGAATTTTTGGGTTTGTCTCTTTTGTCGCTTTCATGGATGCTGCTGTGATTTTGGGTGAAAACGGAGTTCTTTCTCCTTATGTCGCAATTCTATTGCCTTTTGTTTTGCTCCTCGGTGTTTTTGGCTGGAGATTTGCCAAATGAGGCGTTTTCTCTTTTTAAACTGCGCAGGGGCACTGCTTTTTGCCAGTTTTTTTATCCCCTATACTTCTGAAATTTGGCGCTCTATCGATTTAACCTTTTTTCAGTGGACTAATGCCCCCTTGAAACACAACCATTTCTTACGGGTTTTCTGGGCTCTTGCGAACCACAGCATCGCTGACTGGATCGAAGATGTGTGCATTTTGGGATTTTATCTCGCTGCGATTGTGAAAACACCGAAGGGACTCCGAATGCGCAGAGCAGCGCAGCTTGTATTTTGCGCCCTACTTGCCGCTGCGACCATTTTGCTCATCAATCGATTCATTTGCCGGGACTGTCTCCATTTGAGACGGCATAGCCCCACACTCCAGCTCGACAATGCGGTCTACCTCTCTGACTATCTCACATGGATTAGTGTCAAAGTCGATTCCAATAAAAGCTTCCCTGGCGATCATGCAACGACAGCCCTAATGTTTGCATGCAGCTATGCCTATTTCGTTCGCGGCAGGCTCGCCCTTCTAGCGCTGCTCTATGGGGCATTCCTTTGCCTACCACGCCTCATTGTCGGTGCTCATTGGCTCTCCGATCTCGTCGTCGGCAGTGGATGCATCGTCCTTTTTTCTCTCACTTGGGCGTTTTTGACACCCTTTGCAGATCGATGTATCGCACGAATCGAAAAAGGATTTCGACATTTTCTCCCCCAGTTTCTAAAATGAACCTAATATGACAAATAATTCTTATCAAAAGCTTGTCCAACTCTCCACAAAAGCAGCACATTACAATGCCATTTCCATGATCCTTGGGTGGGATCAAGAGACATATATGCCCAAAGGGGCAATCGAGATGCGCAGCAAACAAAATGAGTTGATTGCCGGTTTGGTTCACCAAGAAAAAACAAGCGAAACCTACAGGGAGACACTCGGATCCCTGATTGATCTGGAAACGGGCACTGTACTCACTCCTCACTTAAGCGATCCGCAAAAAGCAGCTCTTCGCGAATGGAGACGCGATTATCTACAAACGGTCAAACTCCCCACTTCTTTTGTCGAAGAATTTGCAAAAACCACTTCTGCCTCCATGCACGCTTGGCAAGAGGCTAAAGAAAACAATGACTTCAAATCCTTTCAACCCCATTTAGAAAAAGTAGTGACTCTCTGCCGCAAAAAAGCAGAGCTTCTCGGCTATGAAGAGCACCCTTATGACGCCCTCATCGATTCCTTTGAACCTGATATGACGACGAAAGTGCTCACAACCCTATTTGAGCGACTCAAAATTCCCCTCACCGCTCTTTTGAAAAAGATCCAAACAAAGCCCCATCCAAATGCTGCATTTTTCGAGCTCTCTTATCCTCACCACAAGCAATTAAGCTTTGGAAAGCAGCTCCTCGCTGACATGGGCTTTGATAAAAGCTTCAGCAGACTGGATGAAACAGCCCATCCCATGTGCATGCCCATTCATCCAAATGACATGCGGATGACCACGTGCATTTCCCCTACAAACCTCATGTTTAGCATTCTCTCGTGTGTTCATGAAGGGGGCCATGGCCTCTATCACGTCAATTTATCAAAAGAGCATTTCGGCACCCCTCTTGGAGAGTCCGCTTCTCTGGCAATTGATGAAAGCCAGTCCCGCACTTGGGAAACCCTCATTGGCCACTCACTGCCTTTTTGGCAATTCTACTTTCCCAAGCTCCGAGAAATGTTTCCCGAGAATTTAGGAGATGTCCTTTTAGAAGACTTTTACAAAGCCGTGAATCTCGTTAAGCCCTCGATGATCCGCACTGACAGCGACGAAGTGACCTATAACTTACACATCATGGTCCGCTTTGAGCTCGAAAAAGCGCTTCTCACAGAAGAGCTCGAGGTGAAAGATCTACCCGATGCATGGAATGGAAAGATGCGAGAGTATTTGGGCATCTGCCCACAAGCAGACTCCGAAGGATGTCTTCAGGACATCCATTGGTCAATGGGTGCTATTGGGTATTTTCCTACGTATTCCTTGGGAAATTTATACGCCGCTCAATTTTTTGAGACTTTTGCCAAAGCCCATCCTCACTGGAAAGAAGAGGTTGCAAAAGGGAAATTCAGCTCTCTTAGCAATTGGCAAAAACAAGAGATCCATCAGTTTGGCAGGCAATACCTGCCCGAAGATCTCTGTGAAAAGGTGACGGGAGGGCCACTTAGCGAAAAGCCCTTCATCGCTTATCTCGAAAACAAATACACACCCTTGTATCACCTATGAAATGGTTTTTTGCAATTTGCACCATCGGTCTTCTCTTCTTTCACTCGAAAGGACATTTTGACCCCGAGAACCTGTACACAGAAATTCCCAAAGGCTCGGAAGAAACCGCAGAAATTGCTCCCCTTCTCAACCAGCCCTACACCTATTTGGGTGAAGGATCCCAATTTTACGCCTTTGCCTCCGAAGATGACTGCTATGTCATCAAATTATTCAAAGCGCACCACCACAAATCATTCAAACTCTCCCGTTTTTTGCGCCATATCAAAAAAACAAAAGGCGATCAGCTCGTCAGCAAAAACAAATGGAAGCGGAAGTTTCGAGACACATGCAGGCGTTACAAAATGGCCTTTGTCGATCTGAAAGAAGAAACGGGGCTCCTCTACATCCACTTCCAAAAGTCTTCCCCTCCCCTCCTCGTCACCTTCGTCGATAAATACGCCAAAGAAATCGATATCTCCAAACACCCCTTTGTTCTCCAGAAAAAAGCCCTTCTCGCGCCCGAGTATTTTAAGCTTCATCCCGAGCGGGAAAAGTCTGCAAAGCAAGCACTAAAAGAGCTCTTTGTCACGCGAATCGAGAAAGGATATAGCGATCCTAGGCAAACCCTGAGTACCAACTATGGGTTTATTGAGGACACTCCGATACAAATCGATGTGGGAAAAATCGAACCTTTTAAAGGGGATATCGAAGAAGAAATCAGAAAAATCCACGCCCGGATCGACGCATGGACATCAACCCTCTAAGGCATTAATCAGATTTTTTCTTTTCGTTAGAAGAGCAATTTCGATTAGGACATCTAAGGGCATTGCTTATTCTTTCACACCCACAAAATGGACAGGGTTTGGTAACTTTAATAACGCGTGACTTTTCTACAAAACATCCCTCATTATCTGCTAGGAGATAGGGAAGAGCTACGAATTCGTTTTGTTCTAGCTCAAGAAATAATCCTTCGTTCGTAGGAAAAATCTTATCTGGGTTGATATATACTTTGCTCTCTGTGATTCTCGTGATACAGGAACTTTCGCTTGAAATTAGATAAGTAGTGATTTCATTTGGTTGTTCACTCCTCAGGGTGCTAGTACAAAAAATCAAAAATATGGTAAACATTAGGGAGACTGAATAACTACGAGACATAAGACCTTCCTTTAAAGAAATTGCTGATATGGCCAGTATCTTAAGACAGCTCCTGTTTTTTTGTATAATCATTTTTCCTCTATCTTCGTGTCGACAATCTGCAAGAAACCAATCACATTTACAAATAGCTCAAGATGATAAAGAATGGATGGAAAAATTTTGGCATGATCTACTGTTTAAAGAAGGTGGAGCCTACACGTTATGGGGCTCAAAACCGATTACAGAGATAGCTGTCTACCATTATTCTGAAGAGGAAATGGCAGAATTTATTCGTCAGCTTCCTGAAGAAGAATTAGAAAATTGTTATACCGACAAGCAGTATGATTTTCCCGAAAATTGGAAACGATGGGAAACTGCTTGTGTAAATTTCCCGTTCAAAAGACATTTGCTTTTCAAATCTCACTACAGTGAAGATAACAAAATATCTTACATTTATTTTGTTAATGTAATTAAAACAGCTCTACTTTTACAAGACAACTATGATCTATTTCGTAAAGAAGTTGGATTCGATTTCCAGCCTCTTGAAGTTGTTCTAGAAATTCCAAATAAATCGTCCGATTTTTGGGAAAAACTGGAAACATCTAAGAATAGCTTTTTAATCTGGGGACTTCTCTTTGGTTATGGCAAACAAAATGCCTCTCTATTCAATTGGAAATATCAAAGTCTCAACAAGCCATCCGAAGATTTCGTACAGCGCATTTACAATAAACCTAGTAATCCTTCTCCAAAAGGACAAACTAATCTCTCAGTGAATAATTTTTTACTTCCTTCTTTTATTTCTTTTACAGAAGATGATGAGACTGTTTATAATTACCAATCTGAAAGAGAAAAAATACGACGAATTTATAAAAACAAAGACCTATTAAAAATCACTTTGGAAAAATTAACTTTAGACGACTAAGAGATCTTCTCTGAATTGCTTCTCATCGCCAAGGGCCAAGCTTTTTTTCTAGGAGAATGCTCTGGAAAGCGGAGTAAACTCAAATTAAGTTTGTGGAGCTTGAAGAGCTTCTCATAGGGAAAAAGAGGGCTCTTATTGGCGGTGGAATGCATTCAGAGAAGGTCTCTAAATTTACGAAATTTTAAAGTTCTTCTAGTCGCTTTTTGCGCCGTTTTTCAGCTTCTTCATAGCGCCGCTTTTCCTCATCCGTTTCTGGAATCACTTCGGGAATTTTTGTCGGCTTGCGGTTTTCATCCAAAGCAACAAATGTAAAATAGGCAGAAAAGATGTGCTTCATCTCCAGCGTGCGAAAATCTTGAGCAAAGACTTTCAGCCCCACTTCCATCGAAGTATTCCACGCCCGATTGAGCGCCGCCTTTAAAACTAAGATATCGCCACTGGTCGCAGGAGCTAAAAAGCGGACCGAGTCGAGCCCCAACGTGACACACACCTTGTTCGAATGGCGCTTCGCCACGATGCAACAGATCCAATCCCCAAGTTCGAGGACTTTTCCCCCAAAGAGCGTCCCATAGGTATTGAGATCATTGGGAAACACCAGGGACGTTTGATCGTTGATTGCGGAATATCTAACTGGTTTCGGGTCCATCCATTTTCTCCTTTACTAATTGACATAGCTGAATCTGGTTTTTTTTCCAATCCCGCACTGTCGTCACTGAATCATAAAGGATATTGTCGTCCCACCAAAAACTGGGTTTTTCACTCAGTAATACTAGTGTTTTGATCCCCATTGCGCCAGCAATGTGAGCCCAGGGCCCCTCTTCCACGACGAGCACATCATATGTGCGGATTGCATCTATTTTTTCTTCGATCAGCTCTCCCCCTTCGATCTGAAGATCTTTAACCATCACGCCTACTCGTGGCTTCTCCCTTTTTTTACTTTGATCGAGCTGTAAATACGGTGTCTTTTTCAGCTGCTTAAAATCAACTCTTAGCCATTGAGAAAGCATCGAAAGCGGAATATGAAAATCATATTCCTGAGGTTCTCCATCTATCACTTCGACTAATCTCTGCCCTTGTAAAACAGATTTAAAGAATTCTCGGTGAGGGCGAAGTGGAAGCAACAATATTTTTTGGGGTTTTTTCTCCCATAACTGTTTGAAAAAGCGTATTGCAATTAGAGTTTCTTCTTTTCCCATGCGAGAAGTAACCACGATCGTCTTTCCCTTAATATTCTCATCTTTCCCAAGCGATTTCGAAGAATTAAGTGAAAAACTAAGCCGAGATTGCCTATCTGAAAGAGAAAGAATTCTAAAATGCGTTTTTAGAGCTAGGCAAAATTGCTTAGTATCTTGGTAATGTTGAAATAATTCTTCGACAATTTTTACATCTGTTGGTGCCGCTAGCATCCGCTCAATAATTTTATCCGCTTGCGAATCCTCAGCTTCAGGGAGAGCTTGAAAATAGGAAGCTACTTGAGAAACAAAAGAAGAAACTATACTAGCCATTAGATACCTCCATTTTGCGCCCAGATTCTATTCTCATCTCACAAAATTCTCAATTAAAAAAAAAAAGAGGGCCCGGCGTTTGCCGGACCCTCATCAACAAGGAGGAAAGTTTTGAACTTTCATTGCCAAGAGGTGAAAATAGACTTTCACCCACTGGCGAATTCAACAGTAAAACATTTCTGTTTTTTCTGAAAGATATTTTTTAACGTTTAGAGAATTGGAAGCGTTTACGCGCTCCAGCAAGACCGTATTTCTTGCGCTCGCGCCTGCGCGCATCTCGTGTTAAATAACCAACTTCTTTTAGATCGTGCCTTTTGGTTGCATCTTGCTCGACAAGTGCACGAGAGATGCCCAAACGGGTTGCGATCACTTGGCCTTGGATTCCCCCACCTTTCACGCGAATCACGATATCGTAACTGCTTTGGAGCTCAAATTTCGCAAGGGGGGCAAGGATGGCTTCTCTTTGGAGCTCGAGAGGGAAATAATCTTCGAATTTACGTCCATTGACGTTGATTTTTCCTGAGCCTTTGAGGCGAAGACGCACGGAAGAAACCGATCGTTTACGTCTTCCAGTTCCAATAAATTCTTCCATAATTCTCTTATACGTTTACGGGGATAGGTTGTTGCGCTTGCATGTCGTGCTGTGTACCTGCAAAAATACGCAACTTTTTCATTTGTTGCTTTCCAAGACGGCTGTTGGGCATCATCCCACGCACTGCATGGCGAATGATATAGTCGGGTTTTCGATCCATCATGACACGATAGGGAACTTCGCGCAAACCACTCATCGCACCCGTGTGGTAGCGATAAATTTTTTGAGCTTCTTTAGAACCCGTCACTTTGATTTTTTCTGCATTGATGATGATCACACCATCGCCACAATCTACATGGGGAGTGAAGCTCGGCTTGTGCTTTCCACGGAGGATTTGTGCAATCTCAGTGGCAAAGCGGCCTAACGTTTTTCCTGCCGCATCTACGAGGATCCATTTGCGCTGGGCAATGGCCTGCTCTTTGGTCAAAAGAGTTGAATGTTGTTGCTTACCTTTATTCATCTTCTCAGCTCTACTTTAATGGGGTTAAGCATAAGCGAATTCCCCATATTTTGCCAAGATTTTTTAGGATTCTTGAAAAACATCTTTGAATCGACTAGAATTTCCCCTTCTACGACGGGAGCAGATCATGCGAAAATTAAAAACTTTTTTCATTCGGACCTATGGCTGCCAAATGAATGAACTCGACTCTGAGATCATGGTGGGTGCCTTGGAAAAACGGGGTCTTGAGCGCATCAGGGAAGAAGAAGATGCCGATCTGCTCCTCTTCAATACCTGCTCGATCCGCGATCTCGCCGAGAGAAAAGTCATGGGAAAAATTGGAAAACTGGGCCGCTCCCCTAATAAACGCTCCATCATTGGGGTCACGGGCTGTATGGCCAATGCCAAAAAAGAGAGCATCTTCCGCAAGCTTCCCCATGTCGATTTCATCCTAGGGACAAATAATATTTCGGATCTAGATGCCGTTCTTGACGAGGTGCTAGAAACAGGTAAACAAACTTTGAAGACGGACATGCGCTTCGAAGAAAATCTTAACTATTTCGACGCGGTCCGCGACGACCCTATCAAAGCCTATATTTCCATCATTCGCGGCTGCGACAAGTACTGTACCTATTGTGTGGTCCCCTATACCCGTGGAAAAGAGGATTCTCGCTCCCCCGATGATATCATCGCAGAATGCCAGCAACTGGCTGCCAAGGGCTATAAGGAGGTCACCCTCCTTGGGCAAAACGTCAATAGCTACGGCAAAGACAAGCCTGCGTGGAAAGAGCTGTTTCACGATCTTCTCTACCGGATAGACAAAATCGAAGGAATTGAGCGGGTCCGCTTCATGACCTCACACCCTTGCGATATCACCATTGAGCTGATGCAAGCCATCCGCGATCTCCCCTCTCTCTGTGAATTCGTCCACTTCCCCATTCAAGCGGGTTCAAGTCGGATCCTGCGCAAGATGAATCGCCGCTACACCCTCGAGCAATACCTCGAAAAGGTCGATCTTTTACGCCAGATTGTTCCCAACGCATCTTTGGGCACTGATATCATCGTAGGCTTCCCAACGGAAACAGAAGAAGAATTCCAAATGACCTACGACATTTTCAAGCAGATCCGCTATTCGGTGGCGTTTCTATTTTCCTATAGTGCCCGCAAAGGGACTCCCGCCTATCGATGGAAAGATGATGTGCCAGAAGAGGTCAAAAATGAGCGTCTGCACCGTTTGATGGATTTGCACCTGCAAATCAGCTCAGAAGAGATGCAGCAAATGTTGGGCCAAACAGTTGAAATACTCGTAGAAAAGCGAACCAAATCCGCTCAGCTCAAAGGGCGTACGCGCTGCTGGAAAAAGGTGGTTATTTCTGGTGGGGAAGAATTGATTGGAACGTTGCAGTGGATCAAGATCTCTGGCTACAACCACCAAACGTTACTGGGCGAGATCGTTTCCAATCCCGCCCTGAAAACCATTGGGTTTTAATTCTTGACGAGTTTTGCGATAACTAGGCCACCCAAAAACCAGCCGACTAGGATGTCGAACATCTCTAGGACGCTCCACATTGCTGGATAATGCCACCAGTTCCATGCAGGGACAACGCCGACAAGCGCCACAACAATTCCCACAACGGTCACAAACCACACGCGGTTCCAATATTTCATTGCTTTTGCACGCAAAAGCAAATACGTGATGAAACCCGCTGCAATGATATTGGTGATAACGCCGCAAATCATCTGGCTCGTATTGCTAAAATCGACGCCTCGTTTGATATTCACCATGATGAAGGGTTGACCGGGCTCTGGCTCAGCTTCCCACCCCGGAATGACATAGATCCCATCATGGGGAGCATAACGGGTGATGCAAGAGGTCACTTCTGACGGCTCTGCAAACTTGTTCATCACTCCTTTGTGCATCGGTAAGACCATCCAAGAGAGCATATACCACAAAAAGACGAGGACGCCGCCGACAATTCCGCAGCGAATAATAGGTTTCCACATAGTTGATACTCCTTATTGAATATGTGACGGTTGACCATGCTAATAATTTGTTGATTTCAAATCAAGAAGGGATCTTTTTTTAACCCGTGAGTACAGAGAAAAGTTAGCCCCGTGATTGCTACCTTCTTTTCATCTAGGCGTTAGCGAGGGGCTCAAGTATAAGTTTCTCGAGGAAGGCAAGGGTTTATACCTTGGCGACAAGAGAAGCGAAATAGATGAGCTCCTCAGGTAGCATAGAGGAAAAACGAGGTATCAATCACGGGTCAAAGTAATTTTGCGAATTCAATTTCGGAGAGAATGGGAATTTCCAGCTCCTTGGCTTTGTCGTATTTCGAGCCGGGCTCGTCACCGACAAGGACATAGTCGGTTTTTTTGCTCACAGAGCCACTGACTTTGCCGCCACGCTCTTTGATTTTGGCGGCCGCTTCTAAGCGGGAATAGCTCTCTAAAGAGCCTGTCAGCACAAAGGTTTTTCCAAAGAACGGATGCCCTTTCTGCGTTTTGACCCTCTCGGGCTTCACACCGAGGTGAAAGAGACGGTGGATTTCTTTGAGGTTTTCAGGGTTTTCAAAATAGGAAACGACCGACTCGGCAACTTTCTCCCCGATCCCTTCGATGCCAACGAGCTCGTCTAGTGTCATCGCAGAGAGGGAATCGATATCCCCTGCATGTGTTGCCAGCAGATCAGCAATCCCCTCTCCCACATATTTGATCCCTAGGCTGAGGATGAACCGCGGCAGAGTGGTTTTGCGCGATTTGTCAATGCTCCTTATGAGATTTTGCACCGCTTTTTCCTTAAAGCCGTCGAGAATAGAAATTTCTTCTTCTGTGAGGTCATAAATGTCGGCCATGGTTTTCACGAGCCCTTTTTCCACCAGCTGATGCACCACTTTGGGGCCCATGTGCTCGATGTCCATCGCATCTTTGCTCGCAAAATAGGCGATGCGCCGAAGCACTTGATCTGAGCACTCCCGATTGGGACAACGGATCGCCACTTCCCCTTCTACGTGTACGACGGGACTACCACAGACGGGACACTGGGTGGGCATGTGCCAAGGTGTTGAGCTTTTCGGGCGCTTGGCAACGATCACTTGCACCACTTTGGGGATCACATCTCCACCTTTTTCAATGATCACGGCATCCCCAATGCGGATGTCTTTACGCTCAATTTCTTCGCGGTTATGGAGGGTTGCACGTGCGATTGTGCTACCCGCAAGGGAAACGGGCTCGAGCTCTGCAACTGGAGTGAGCACGCCACTGCGTCCGACTTGGACGGTGATTTCGCAGATCTTGGTCTCTGCTTGCTCTGGAGCAAATTTGTAGGCAACGGCCCATCTGGGGCTTCTTGCAGTAGTGCCGATGTCGACTTGCAGCAAAAAATCATCGACTTTGATGACGATCCCATCAATGTCAAAGGGAAGGCTGTTTCGCTCTAGTTCAATCCGATCGGCAAACTTTAGAATCTCTTCAATCGAGCGGGCTTGGATCCGATGGTGGGGGGCAAAAGCAGGTAGGGCAATTTTTTCAAGAAACTGATGGCTGGCAAATTGGCTTTGGAGATGGTGAGAGGTATCTTCGGCAATCCCATACATGACGATCGAGAGTTTCCGTGTTTGGACTATTTTGGGAT
>JAAKFB010000160.1 GCA_011065235.1 Chlamydiota bacterium
TTGAGCGCGAAAGAAAAGCAAGCGACTCACTTCGGGATTGTTATCGGAGTGAACACGTGCAAGGGTCCGAAAAAGCTGAATCCGGTCTAAGGTATTTGTCAAACAGGTTCTAGCCACCTTTTCCAGATGGTGAGCCTCGTCTATGATGACATGGGAAAAGGGAGGGAGGATGGGCTGTTTTTCTTCAGCAAGGAGATGGGCCATCAAAAGGTGATGATTGACGATGATCACATCGGCGTCTTGCACTTTGCTGCGGGCTTTGAAAAAGTAACACTGCTTGTAGTGGGGGCATTTGACGTAGGAGCATGCGTCGGATTCGGCATAGATTTTTCTCCATGTCTCTGAAGAAATAGCAAAAGGCAAGGACGATTTGCTCCCATCACTTGTCCGCTGCGCCCAAGAGGCCACACGATCGATTGCAGGATCCAAGAGTTCATGGGCTTCATCGAGCTTGCGCATGCAGACGTAATTTCCCATGCCTTTAGCGAGCACCACGCGCAAATCCACTCCTAGAGCCTTCACCAGCATGGGAATGTCTTTTTCTAGAAGCTGTTCTTGCAGGGAAATTGTATAGGTGGAAATGATGATTTTCTCACCTGTTTTGTAACTCCACAGAAGGGCAGGAATGAGGTAGGCAAGACTTTTTCCAATGCCGGTTCCCGCTTCAAAAAGAGCCGATTTCTCGCTTTCAAATGCTTCCCAAATCTGGCGGGCCATTTGCTGTTGACCGTCGCGAGACTCATATGTGGGAAGGGTTTTTGCTAAAAGTCCAGAATCGGAAAAGAGTTCATCAAAAAGGGTGAGGGTTTCTTCCATGAAAGATGAGCATGTCAGAAACCCAGAGATTTGATCAAGGACGTTTTGCTATAAAACGCCCGATAGGTGCAAGCACTGGAATAACTTTTGCTGTAAGAAAAGTTGCAACTGCCGCTTTTGTCCACCAAATCGTATTTTCCGCCACAGCTTCTACTTTTGACACCAAGGGTTTGATTATAGGCCCTGTGATGTCTAGGTCAATGCCTGGTGTCTGAGCATACACCTGCTCTGTAAATGCTTTTGCGAGCGAACCGACATCCGTAATTGCAAGCGCAACAGCGCTAAAAGGGACGATACCACTCGCTGATTCAATAATCTCTTCCACGCTGATATGGTTCATCAGATTTGTTAGGGTCTCTTCGTAGACTTTTCCCCCAGCCTGTGCTGCTTGATGCGCCCCCGTCCAATATGATGCATAATTCGTGGCCACGAGCAGACCGATAAATCCAACGACTTTTGTTGCCGTCCAAAGAAAGCTCTCTTGATTTTGCTCGGATGGTCTTTCAAAAGACCCTGAAAGGGTAAAATTCCCCTCTCTCATTCCAACTTCTTGCATGATGTCCTCCGTTGTTTTTCTTCACACTATCTTAACATACGGAGCAATCTTTTTGCTACTTAAAGGAATTTTTTATGGGAATTATTCTTCTTCTAGAAGGTCTAAAAAGGCCTGAAGTTGCTTAGCGCGTGTGGGATGGCGCATTTTGCGCAAGGCTTTCGCCTCGATCTGACGGACTCTTTCTCGAGTCACTTTAAAGCGCATTCCTACCTCTTCGAGGGTTTTGGGCTTGCCGTCTAGCAGGCCAAAGCGCTCGATGAGGACCGTTCTCTCTCGATCAGTAAGCGTTGAGAGAACCTCATTCATTTTGTCCTTGAGGATCGAGTATCCCGTCGCCTCAGCAGGCGATTCGATCGTCGTATCCTCTAGGAAATCTCCGAATTGGCTCTCGCCCCCCTCCCCGACTTCAGCTTGAAGCGAGATGGGATGCTGGGCAATTTTGTAGATCTCCCGGATCCGCTCAGGGGTGAGTCCAATCTCTTGAGCGAGCTCTTCTGGAGTGGGCTCGCGCCCCGTCTCCATCATGAGTTTTTTTGCTCCGCGCAAGACTTTGTTGATCGTCTCGATCATGTGAACCGGAATCCGGATCGTGCGGGCTTGATCGGCAATTGCCCGAGTGACCGCCTGGCGGATCCACCAGGTCGCATAGGTAGAAAATTTATATCCGCGGCGGTATTCGAATTTCTCCACCGCTTTCATCAGTCCCATGTTCCCTTCTTGGATCAGATCCAAGAATGAGAGCCCTCGGTTGGTGTATTTTTTGGCGATTGAGATCACGAGGCGCAAGTTGGACTCGACCATTTCTCGTTTTGCTTCTTGGCTCTTGTCCATCCAACGTTGAAGCATCCGGACGTCTTTTTTGAACTCCTCGATTGTGCGCCCTGCAGCGAGCTCACGCTTGCGCAGTTTGCGCTTCACCGCTACAAGCTTAGCAGCTGCAAATTTGTTCTTCTCAGCGCGGGGTGCGAGCTCTTGGATCTCTTTTTCGAGGATGATGAAGCGTTCATAACCGCTCATGATCACTTCACAGAAGTCTTCGATGATGTTGTGGCGGAAATGCATGCACCGCAAGTAAGCCTGTGTCCGAATGCGACACTTTTCGATTTTTTCGGAAACTTTGAGGCGATCCGCTTTTTTCAATTTAGAATCGAACATCTGCGCAAGCAAGCCTTCCAAATGGGCATCTTCTTCCAAAAGGAGTTTGATTAATTGAGGGACCAAAACAAGAAATTTCTGCTTGTCAGAAACCTCTTTTTCCGCAATGGACTTGTCAAAACGCTCTTTTCCTGTGAGAAGATAATTGGCGATAGAAATCGCCTCACGTGTCGAATAGCGAAAACGCATGATGATCCGTTTCACTTGGATCTGCGCTTTTTCAATCCGCTTCGAAATCTCCACTTCTTCTTCACGCGTAAGCAGAGGAACAGACCCCATCTCTTTGAGATACATCCGGACAGGATCGTCAGAGGAGCCCTCAGATCTCTTGGAAATCCCCTCGAGCTCTTTGGCCTCTTTTTTCCTTTCTTTTTGCCTCTCAACTTCCGCTTGATTGAGGATCTGGATATCCATCCCACTGAGGAAAATCAACACCTGGTCAATTTGCTCAGCCGAGTCAAAACTCATCGGGAGGATTTCATTGATCTCCTCATAGGTGACATAGCCCTGGTCTTTGGCGAGATTGACCAGCTCTTCGATCTTTTGTTGATGCTGCTGATTGAATAAATTTGAATACGTTGCGGAAGAATCTGTTTCTTTAGCCATGAGTCTCTGATATAATTGAACAGGAAATAAAATTATACCAGAATCGCATATGCAAGTCTATGCCCTTGATGAAAATCGCCTCATCTCCACTCTGAGAGCAGAGAAAGGGGCCGATTACCGCTGCCCAGAGTGTCTAGCCACCATCCGCTTGCGGAGCGGAGATGTCCGCCAATCCCATTTTTTTCATCTCAAAACCAATTCAGCCTGTCGTCAATCTCAAAAAGGGCTGATCCATCTCCGCCTGCAGCGCTATGTAAAATATTTATTCGATGACGACGCCGAAATGGAAAAAGCCTTTCCCTCAATCGGGCGCATTGCCGATATCGCCGCTGTCAAATCCTACAAAATCGTCGAGATCCAATACTCTCCCATGACGCTAGAAGAGGCCAAAGCCCGCTGCCACGATTATGAGAGCTTAGGATACACCATGATCTGGATTTTGCACGATCACACCTTCAACAAAAAAAAGGTCCGCCCGGTAGAGCAGTTCCTCCGGACAAAAACCTGCTACTTTTCCAACATGGATGTGGAAGGAAACGGGATCATTTATGACCAGCTCGAGCAGATCGACCACAAAAAGCGGATCCTCGTCGGCCCCAAGCAACCGGTCAACCTCCGCATCTCAAAGCCCCTTCCTCCCTTCAGGTGGCCCCGCGAGCTCGCCCAAAGAGCCCAAACCTGGCCCCTTTGCCACGAGGGGGACCTGCTAGCCCTGGCCCTCAAGGGGAAACCCCTTCTCAAACCGATTCCTCCTCAAAAACTTCTCCTCCGGCTCAAAGACGCCTATGTCACTGGCCTCTACCAAGCCCTAGAGAGAAGCTCGAGATGAATCTTCAAGTAGACAAAATAGAGAAAAATTCCCAATAGGCACACCGCGTAAAAGAGCTCTCGAAGTGGAAAATGCTTCTCAAGGGAGGAACATTTAGGATGATCGGCATCGACCCATACGACCCAAGGCATACCAGACATTTTTTGAATTTCACCCTCAGCAGATGCCCGATTCAAGTAATAAGGCTTCCTAAGTTGAGTCTTCCCCGTCCAGCTCTTTCCCCCATATTCGTATGAATAGGTCGCTCTGAGGGCATATTGCGAGCCCTTGGGGAGCATTTCCCAGCTCGTCACGGAAGCTGGCACCTCAGGGCCCAATCGCTCATACTGCCATAGGTCCCATCCGGCCACAGAGCAGCGCCATAGAGCCAGACAGCCGGTGATAAAAAGTAAGATCGTCCACACAGGTTTAGACAATTTTAAGCAAATTCCCTTTAATTTATCCCTTTAGATTCTAGAGGAACTATAGATTTATGGCA
>JAAKFB010000161.1 GCA_011065235.1 Chlamydiota bacterium
CAACTTGTCCCCTATCGCTATTTTGGGCGCGAGCGAGCGGAAAAGATACAAGATTCTTGAGGAAGGGAAGGTGTAAATGCACCTTTCCGACGAGAGAAGCAAAGTAGATTTTTCGCGCAGCTAACCCATAGAAGGGATAGGAGGCAAGTTGAATTAATACAACGCTCGGTCAGGTTTTGTGAATTTGAACTTGGCGAGACAAAGCCAAATTGATACGAACGAGGAGCACCATTCCCAAATAGGGAAGGGTGACGAGGAGGGGTGATTTGGCAAAGTCACAGCCAGTCCAAATTCACAAAAGCTGACCGAGCATGGTATAGATGAGGGGGGATCGACAACTCAAAAAGATGTCGTCAAAAAGCATGGTTTGTTTATTTGAGAGCGCGAACGATTTCTTTTGCATCTATTACCTTAACCCCTTGAGGCATTTTAAGCTGCTTTGGTTTTTCCGGGACAAACAAAATATGCAGTAATTGAACATTTGAATGGCGTTTTATGGGAGGAGTTCCTTTGCTCTTCAACTCCTCAATAGTTTTATAGATAAAGGCAGCTGTAGGGGGTTTTGCCGTCCATTTGGCCTCACCTATTAACAAAATAGACCGATCTTCAGATTCTGATAAAATATCCCACTCTAAACCTTGCCTATGCCAAAAACGGCCAGCTTGCCCATATATTTCTCCATCCCAACCCTGAGAAAGTGCTGGAATAGCATGACGACAAAGCTCTTCCCAAGCGATGGAAAAAAGATATGGAAGAGCTTCTTTTAACCATTGTTTTCGAGTTATAGCCACTGCTTGAGAAAATTGACTGCGTCTAGGAGCAACAACAGTAAACCAAAAGCGAATAAAAGGATCCCTAATCTTATAAAGCGTTTTCTTGGAATTGTGAGCATTGACTCCATAAGGCGTCTCTCTTTGAATAAGATCAAGCTCAATAAGTCGCTGAATAGGTCTTGCAAGTGAAGTCATAGGCAAACCAATCCTGCTTGCAACTTCAGAAAGGCGATGCGCTCCAAGACCTATCGCATCCAAGATAGGCCGTAAATTGATTGCCGAAGGCAATTCTTCAAGCAATAATCGATTTGGTTCTTCATTTAAAGGACCCATTGGGTCAAGAACAATTCTATCTATAGCTTCTAGAAAGGTTCTTTTATTTTTTTCTAAAAGTTCCCAATAACGAGGAATTCCTCCCCAAATAGCGTAGGATTCAATAATTTTTCTAGGTGTTTTAAGATTAAGAGCTCCCTTCATATAACCGATGGGTATCGGTCCTAGCTTGATGATCTCGTCTGCTCTTCCATATAATGGTGCTGAAGCTTCTAAAATTGCTCCTTGCATCATGCGTTGAGAAGATCCACAAAGAGCAATAATTAAATTCGCTTCTTTAGCATCCTTATCAATGAATTTTTGTAATACACTGGGAAGTTCAGGAGACACAGAGATTAAATAAGGAAGTTCATCGATAACAATAGGACCCCTCCATTTTGCTTGTTTAGCATCCTGGGCAAGCCGCAAAAAAAAGGTTGTCCAATCTGGATATTCAACTTTAGAAAAGTTAGGAAGAGCCTGTTCTAAAGCCATTGCAAAGTATCTTCTTTGAATGGATCCTGCTGATTCATCTGCAGCGTAATAAACACCTCGATGTTGATCTACCCATTCCAGCAATAGTCGGGTTTTTCCCATACGGCGACGCCCCCAGATAACAGCAACACCGGCTTTTGATGATCGAGTCAACCCTCTCAGCCTATCGAGCTCTTGCTTTCTATCGATGAATTTCATCTAACCTCCAGTAGGTCCTAACCCTTAATTATGCAGAGAAACATTATGTTTTCAAGCATAATATGAGAAAAAAATAAGAGTTAGACAAATTCGCTACTCGAGTAGCGAATTTGTCCAGTCTCCCCTTCAAACCTCTTTTAATTAAAGGCTTATTTGGCTCCAGAGACTGGTGCATGAACTTATTCTTTCCTTTAAAATTTCTCCTTTGCTAAATTAAAATCCTATTGAACCTGGAGTCGATTTTATGAAGAAAACCTTAATTGCCTTGAGTTTAGCATATACTTTTCAAATCATCGCTCAAGAGCCCTCTAATGATCTCAATTGTTGCACACCTGAGCCAAAAAAATGTATCGATTGTGAATGCTACACTCCCCCCTATTACAACCTGCAATGCGACTGTGGGGTTTTTGTCGCTGTTGATTTTCTCTATTGGTTTGGAAAAGAGACCGGTCTGATCTATGCCTTAAAAAATGAAACGGTCGAATTGAGCCCGGTGTTCATCGGGAATAACAATGTCGCTCCCTTTCAAGTCGCGCCTAGAACCTTCAAATGGATGGAAGAAAGCTGGGATCCTGGTGTGCGCGTCGGTCTTGGTTTTAGTGAATCCCGTGATGGCTGGGATCTTTTTTTCACATGGACATATTTCCATACAGAAAAACGCCAGTCCATTTCCGTTAAAGACAACTTTTCACTTAGCGCCAACAATTTCCCTCTCGAAGAGAGTTTGATTTCTCCTTGGGTCACTCCAGAGCTGAGTCCAGGTACATCTAATGTGTTAGATTTCTTTAATGTCATTAAAGCCAAATGGCGTCTCAATTTCAATGTCTTTGACCTTGAGCTCGGAAGAAACTATTGGCTTAGTCCCTGTTTTTCGATGCGCCCCTACATTGGGCTCCGCGGTGGATGGACTAAGACCCTATTCACAAATCAGCCTATTTTAGACCTGATAGTAGGGCCGACAGAGATCTTTGGCATCCATGATATCCCCTTCACCAATCACTTTTGGGGAGCTGGTTTGCTCGGAGGATTCCAACCGAATTGGCACTTCGGCTGCGGATTTAGCCTCTTTGGGAATGCTGATCTCGCCCTTCTTTGGGGACGTTTCGAGAGTAAAAGGAAAGAAACTGCCATCATCACCATTACGAGCCCCTCGACTTCTCTTGATGAAAGAGAACCCTTGGGAGAATCCAAAAGTGAATTTTCTCAAATGCAAGCCATTATCGACCTTGGCATTGGTCTTCGCTGGGAATCGACCTATTGCTGCGATCGCTACCGCTTTGCTCTCGATTTGGGTTGGGAACACCACATCTGGTTTGACCACAATCACCGGATGCAATTGAGAGGACAGTTCGAGCAAGACAATGTCGTGGGCAGTCAAAATGGGGTGTCTTTTGTTGACTTTGATGAAACTTACGGCAATCTCACTCTCGCAGGACTCACCGTCCGCGCAAGGTTTGAGTTCTAACCTGGGTTGCGATCTTTAGCCACGAGCAGAAAAACACTAGGTTTGCAGACATAATCCGAAAAAATTTTAAGAAAAAAACAAAGACCCACATGGATCTTTGCTAAGAAAAAGAGAAATAGACCATAAGACTGTGATAATTCCCAAGCTTCCTACTGGAATAAACTTTCAAAGCTTAAAATCCAATTTAGGATTTATTCTGTAGGAGCAGGAGCAGGAGTACGTGTAATCTTACCACTCTCATTTACATCTACTTGGTAAAATTTACCTCTATAAGCATCTCTGTACATTTCAATATTTATCCTATCCAGTCTACCACCCAAAGTAGCATGTTTACCTAGCTTGGTTTCAGGCCATAAATTTGACCAACCAAAAATGGCTGTTTTGGAAAAGATATTAGCTATTAAAGAAAAAATTGGGATAGAAGCCCAGCAGAGGGCAGCACCATGTGAAATGTTCGTAAACAACTTTGACCCTTCTTTCTTGCATAAATGTGCAGGGCACAATAATGCGGCAAAAATAGTTCTTACTGTTGCCTCCACAAGTCCAGCAAATGCAAGAACGGCTAAAGCTGTTTCAGTTGCAGCTCTATGCGCAATATTTAACTTTCCATCTACCGATTTAATATCTCTCCAAGCCAACAATTCAATTCCAGCCTTAGTAGTAAAAGGCATGTTTAAATATGTTGGCGGATTATCACGTAAATGTATAGAAAAGTTCATGGGGTATACTGATATGAGGGGTTCATATATATGTAATGACATAGGTCCTCCAAAGTTTACACGCATACATTGTACCATCTTTCATTGGCTTGCTCAAGCCTCAAAAAAAAACCACAAATGTGGGGCTGATTCATGGGCTCTCCCGGTTCGCGGCACATAGGCCGCTCACTTCTCGCTCAGACCCAAGTTGGGATCCCTTTTTCTCTAGGCGTTAGCGAGCTGTTTAGAGACCTTCTCTGAATTGCTTCTCATCGCCAAGAGCCAAGATTTTTTTCTAGGAGAATGCTCTGGAAAGCGGAGCAAACTCAAATTGAGTTTGTGGAGCTTGAAGAGCTTCTCATAGGGAAAAAGATGGCTCTTATTGGCGGTGGAATGAATTCAAAGAAGGTCTCGCAGATACAAGATTCGAGAGGAGACCAAGGTGAGCTCACCTTGGTGCC
>JAAKFB010000162.1 GCA_011065235.1 Chlamydiota bacterium
ATCTTAAAGAGTAAGAAAAAGGCATCTGCAAAGCATAGACCTAGTGATTTCTTCAAAGCGCATGACAAAGTTGCGCAAGCCCTTTTACAAAGCTTAGAAGACAATGACGCTGGAGCATTTTTAGAGATCTTAGACGCCTATCTTAGAGTGAATCGGACAAAAACAGCACGAGAAACAAATCTTTCCCGCACAACCGTGCAACAGGCTCTTTCAAATAAGGGAAATCCTACAATCCGGACCATTGCCAAAATTGTTCATCAATCCGTAGCATAATATTTCACACTAACAGTCTCACCCAGGCTCATTAGAGCAATCTTTTTCCCTATGAGACACTTTTCGAACTGCACAAACTCAATTTGAGTTTGTGGAGCTCAAAGAATACCTCATAGAGGAAAAGAGGGCTTTTTTGGCAGCTAAATGAATTCACATATACCCTCTAAGCCACCGGGTTTCATATTTTCAGGAGAAGTATCTATGTCCAAAATTTTCTTAATTTTAGTGTATTTGCAGTGTGCTCTTTTTTCATCCCCTTCTGAGCAGACCAGTCGATTTATCCTTACAAAAGATCATTCAGAAAACCAAGTTGCTGGTGTGACGCTTCCCTCTACGTGGTGGAGCCGACCACATGAGTACGCTTGGGCTGCGCAGTTTGCAGGGCCAAACCTGGTTGTATTAGATGCCGCCTGCGGGATTAGCCACCCTTTTAAATGGTTTTTAGGCGAGACATCCCGAGAAACATGGGCGTGTGATCTAGACTCCCGAATAGCTAACCAGACTGAACTCTTACAAGTGACTTATGACGATCTTGGAGAAGAAGCCTATCAAGTCGTCAAAATGAAAGGACAATTATTGAAACAAGTCAATTTAGTCCATGCATCTATTTGTGACCTACCTGATAATATGCCCCAGTTTGACCGGATTTTTTGTATATCTACACTTGAACATCTCGATCCAATTTCCCGAGAACAAGCCCTTGAGCAATTCGCAAGAAACTTAGCTCCAAATGGACTTGTGGTTCTTACCATCGATTACCCAAAAGTAATACCTGAAGACCTCCTTGAATCAGCAAGCGAAGCGGGATTAGTCCCGGCTAAAAAGGCTCATCTTGGCACGCCTCCTGAGGGGGCTCTTAGCAATGGATCTCTATTTATTTATCATTGTGTTTTGAAACACCGTTCTGAATGAATTATCGCGACAATTGACAGTCTTTTTCACCTAGGCGGTAGCAATCACTGGTTAATGTTGGTTGCCTCCGTTTGGGGTTCTTTTTTGAGCAGTACCAAAAACCCACTCACACCAAGAAAGAGCGCTGCGGGGATCACAGCAATCCCATAGACAAGAGCTTGTGGTACATTAGGCCCTCCCGAGGCGTTAATGATACTCCCTATGATGACATGAAATGTATAGCCAAAGGTCATGATGATCATATTGGCAATAGCAGTGGTTAGTCCAGCTATTTGCGGACGCACATAAGTGGATGCTTTGTAAATCGCTAAAATCTGATAAGCACAACAAACACCTACCAGCACAAAACTGATGGACAGAATCCCTGATGTCAAGTGCCAGAAAATCAAAAGAGAAAAACTGACTGTCATGATGATTCCAGCACCGATAACCGTCGCAAGATAGCTCCCCACTTTCTCTGCAACCAAGCTAAGGACTGGTGCTCCAAAGCACATGCCAATGAAAATCATCGAAGGCAAACTGGCAGCTAAGGCGCCTTCAAATCCATAAACGTGCGTTAAAAATGCGGTTCCCCATACATCGGCAAATCCTTCTAACGGTCCGACCATCAGGCCTGCAAACAAGCAGGTCCAAATGACCCGCCGATTGCTCAAAACCTCTTTGATATCGGCAATTACTGTCTTCTCAGATGGGCTTTTCAAATTGGGAACTATCCAATATGTGATAAAAGCAAGAATTACTCCACCCAAGGCAAATATCTGAATGACTTTTTGATAGCCAAAAAGCTCACTCATATAGCTGACTGGTCCACCTCCGTAGATAGCGCCGATTAACCCTATGGTCACAGAAAAACTTAACATGCGGGGAAAGCGTTTTTCACTAAACATCATCCGCACAATCTTAAATACCCCTAAAATGGCTGCAGAAGAGCCAAGCCCGATTAAAAATCTCCCCGCAATGGGGTAAATCCAGTGGTCAGCAAAAAGTAGGGGCATCAACCCGACAACGGTGAGGAGAATGCATCCGCTCATCACCTTCCGAGGACCATAGCGGTCGAGCATGATGCCTATGGGCAAATGCATGAGAGAGTAGCCCAAATAGTAAACCCCAGAGAACTGACCAAAAGTTGCCGCTCCGATGTTAAATTGTTGCAAAATGTCCTCCAACATGATGTTGGGCATCACTCTTAAAATATATTGGTATGCGTAAAACATGGATGCAATGGTCCACACCGTCCATGCAATGGTGCGCGATTTTGATAAATTCATAGAATAGATCCTTCCTAAAAGATTGAGTTAACTGAAAAAAAACTGTGTGAAATTAAAAAAAGATTATCGTGCCTGTTGGCACAGCAGGAGCAATGGAAGGAGAGTAAGTGTGAAAATACTTTTACTCATGCGAACATGATAGCACTTTTTGACAAAAGCTTTCAAGGAAAAAAAATCACAATATCCAATTCTGGGTTGAAAGCGCTGAAATGAATCCTCCAATGCATTTTGGAGGATTTTTTGTTGCTATTTTCTCGTCAGAATGAGAAAATTTTGGTCATGTTGGGCAATATCGTGGTCAAAGACTCATTTTTCTGGTTTTGTGCCCTTTCGGGGACTGGTCTCTTCATTATCCTGTTTATTTCATTCCTTGTTGGCGCAGGAAATGATGGCGATGCGGATGACCATGATGGGGAATTCAGATGGCTCTCCAAACAGGCATTTACTGGCTTTTTGATGATGTTTGGATGGGTTGGACTCACCTGCCGCAACCAATTCGGCCTCGGCGGTATTGGCACCTCAATTTTTTCTTTGGCTGCGGGCTTCGTCTCGATGTTTGTCACAGGGCTCATTTTTAAGGGCGCGCTAAAACTCAAAAGCACCGGGACTGTCTTTCGCATCGAAGACGCGATCGGCAAGCAAGCGACTGTTTATCAGGAGATCTCCCCTAATGGCATAGGGAAAATTTCGGTCATTCTTAACGATCTGACACATGAAATCGATGCAGTCACATCGCACCCAGAAGTATTACAATCGTTTACAGAAGTTCAAATCATTAACCAAGCGGACGACAAAACCGTTGTTGTCGTCCCCATCACAAACACGTAGGTAGTTATGGATATCACATTTCTCAGTTCGACAATCATTCTCTTCATTTTGTTTGTCTTTTCACTCATTGTCTTTCTCTCGAGGCTATACCGCAGATGCCCCTCGAATAAAATTTTAGTCGTATATGGGCGCATCGCAGGACGAAAAACAGTCCAGTGTTTCCACGGCGGAGGGACTTTTGTGTGGCCATTGATTCAAGGCTCTGCCTTTTTGGATTTGACACCAAGAAACATCCATATCCCCTTGAAAGGCGCCCTTTCTCATCAAAATATCCGGGTCAACGTTCCCAGCACTTTTACCTTTGCTGTTGGGTTGACTCCCGAAATCATGAATAACGCAGCTGTCCGTTTGCTCGATTTGGACAACAAAGGGATCGAATCGATGGCAACAGAAATCATCATCGGTCAGCTACGTTTGACTGTCGCCTCCTTACGGATCGAGGAAATCAACCAAGATCGAGAGCGATTTTTAGACTCGATCAAGAAAAACATCGAGCCCGAGCTCCACAAAATTGGATTGACCCTTTTAAACGTCAACATCACCGATATCACCGATGAGTCTGAGTATATTGAGAGCATTGGAAAAAAAGCCTCCGCAACAGCTGTAAACCAAGCAAAAATCGATGTCGCTGAACAGGAAAAGCAAGGAGCTATTGGAAAATCCCTCGCCGAAAGAGACCGCCGGATTTCAGTTGCCTCATATAATGCCGCAGCTGTCCAAGGTGAAAATGACTCGCGAGCAGATATTGCCATGACAAATGCCAATCTAGCTGAAAAAGAAGCTGAAGCTACCCGCCGCAGCCAGGTTGCCACGCAAAATGCTGAGGTCGAGATCCAAAAAGCACGCGCTCTTGCTCAAATGGAGCTTTTGGAAGCCGAGCAGGTCGTCCCCAAAGAAATTGAGAAGAAGAAGATCCAAATCGAAGCAGAAGCGGAAGCGGGGCGGAAAATCCGCATTGCCCAAGGGGAAGCTGAGGCTATTTTGGCAATCAGACAAGCTGAGGCAGAAGGGATCCCTAAACTCCCCAATGCCACAGCAGAAGGAAATCAGCAACTCATTGACCCCTGTGGACACG
>JAAKFB010000163.1 GCA_011065235.1 Chlamydiota bacterium
TCCTTGTCAAGCTCCAAATCAAAGGCGGGCACCGCACTTTGCGTTTTCGCAGCTTCGAGATAGCGTCCATCGACAAATAGCCGACTTTTCGTTTGCTCCACAAACAGATGTCCGAGTGACATATGCATTCCGGTCAAATAAAAGAGATCGACCGGATTTTCGATCAGCATCACGTCTTGTTTTTCATTTTTTAGCGCTTTTTGCAGTTTCCTGATGCGCTGCGAAAAGATTTTCGATTGCGTCATGATTTAAATACACCGTGGTTGGGTTGCCTTTGGGACAATGTAGAGGACTTTGGCACTGCTGCAGTCTGTGAAAGAGCTGCCTTGCCTCTTCTTTGGAGTACATATTTTTGCTGCTGGCAAAGCGAGCTGCGATGAGCACCAGCTTTTTTTGCCGCTCTTTTTCGTAATCGTATTTGCCGATGAACTCTTGAAGGCCATTTGCCATATCGACAATCATCATCTTGATTGCATTTTCTTCTGCAAAAGAGGGAATCGCCTCGACCATGAACGTATCCTTTCCAACAGCCTTTAGAGAAAATCCCAATCTCTCAATCGCCTCTTGATGAGTCAGCACCATGGCAGATTCTACAGGGGTCAAATCCACGCAGAACGGGATGAGCAGCCCCTGGCTATTTCCCTTTTGATCGGATTTTTCTAAAAGATCTTCAAAAAGCACCCGATAACGAGCAGCATGGGCATCCATCACTACCACTCCATCAAAGCTCGGATCGATCAAAAAGACAAAGCGACCCGATTGCCCCATCATCTCAATTTCTCCCTCTTCCAACTCAAATTCCAGCTCTTCTGCAGTTTCTTGAAACCGGAGGCTCACCTCTTCAAAATTCACTTCAACCGGTTCAAATGTTGACACTTCACCAATTGGTGTTTTCACTGCAAGTGCACTTTTCACCGCCTCTTTCACCGTATCGCGGAAGAGATCCTCTTTGCGCAGCCGCACTTGGAGTTTTTGAGGATGGACATTGACGTCAACCAAATCACTTGGGACATCGAGATGGAGAAGAAAAATGGGGTGTCGCTTGCCATCGAGCCTTGTCGCATATCCATCGCGGACAGCTTCTGTAATCGGCTCGCAAGTCACTGCCCGCTTGTTCAGGAAGAGATACTGTCCCATTTTGTTGTTGCGCGTATTGGTCGGAGCTCCGAGCACTCCATAAAAATGCATCGACCCCTGCTTAAAATCGAGGGCAAAACTCCCTTGGGCAAACTCTTTGCCCAGCTGCTCTTCTATCCGCTCTTCAAGTCCAGATGAAAGTGTCTTGATCGCCTTGCGACCGTTGGAGATCAATTCAAATTGCACTTCGGGATGACTCAAACTCATCACCATCACGATCCGGAAAATTTCCGCAGAAATCGCCGCCGCCGTTTTTTGAAACTTTTTCCGTGCGGGAACATTATAGAAGAGCGAGCGGATCTCAAAAGTTGTCCCATGCATGCGTGCACACGAAGATTCTTTGATGATGAGGCCTTTTTCGATTTCGAGCCGTGTGCCAGGTTCCCCTTCTTTTGCTGTACACACCACTATCTTCGAAATCGAAGCAATCGAGGCGAGAGCCTCACCCCGAAATCCCTTGGAGACGATATGAAACAGATCTTGAGCTTTAGAAATTTTTGACGTCGCATGGCGCAAAATGCACATTTTCGCATCTTGGCAATTCATGCCAGATCCATCATCACTCACGCGAATCAACTTCAATCCACCACCGGTGATTTCCACCGTGATTTTTCTACTTCCTGCATCGAGTGCATTTTCTACGAGCTCTTTCACAACGGAAGCGGGACTTTCAATCACTTCACCTGCGGCAATTTGATTGATCGTTTCATCAGAGAGCACATGAATCATCCAAATAAGTTACCTTACTGGAAGATTTCAGACAAATCCGATAACATAACAACATGCCCCAAACACAACTCCATGCGATCGAAGTGGTCAAACACCTTCAAGACGCCGGATACATCGCCTATTTTGCGGGCGGATGGGTACGCGACCATTTGATGAAACACCCTTCGCATGATATCGACATCGCAACTAATGCCTCCGTCTCAGAAGTTCAACGCCTCTTTCCCAAAACTATTCCCGTTGGCGTGGCTTTTGGAATTGTCATTGTCGTTCAAGATGATTATCAGTTCGAAGTCGCCACCTTTCGCAAAGACCGAGGCTATGTCGATGGGAGGCGTCCCACCGGCATCGATCCGGCAACACCCGAAGAAGATGCAAAGCGTCGCGATTTCACCATCAATGGAATGTTCTACGATCCCATTGCCGGCAAACTCTACGATTATATCAGCGGAGAAAAAGATCTCAAAAAAGGGATCATCCGCGCGATTGGCAATCCCACAGAGCGCTTTTCCGAAGATCGTCTCCGGATGATGCGCGCAATTCGTTATTCGACACGTTTTGGATTTCCCATCGAAGAGAAAACCCTAAATGCCATCCGCGATTTTGCGCAGGTGCTCGTCCCAGCTGTTGCGATGGAGCGGGTCTGGCAAGAGTTTAAAAAGATGTCCCATTTTGCCCATTTTGACAGTGGACTCATCCTCCTCCACGACCTCGATCTCCTTCCCACCATCTTCCCTGAACTCAAAGACGTCCCTTTACGCGAGATCAAAACCCGGGTCCAATACATTGAAAAATTCCCCGAAGGATCCCCCACCTTTGCAGAGCTGCTCGAGCTCTTTCCTAAACACGACCTCGACGATATCTTCGCCCTCTCGGAATACCTCAAACTCTCTAACAAGGAAAAAGCCTTCGCAAAATTTTATCACCATGCACAAACCCTCCTCAATATGCCGGATGCATGGCTCGATAAACTCGAAAAAATCGAATGGGCTCAATTCTACGCTGATCCCTATAGCGAGATCGGCCTCAAGATGATCGCCATCAAACACCCCGAACCTGAGGCTTTCCTAAAGAAGCACGCCGCTTTGCAGAAACCCCTCCAAAAACACATCGAACGGATCCAGGGCAAAAATCCCTACCTGCGCGCCGAGCACCTCATCCAAGAAGGGGTCGAGCCTGGCGTCAAAATGGGCGATCTCTTGGAAGAAGGGATGCGTATCGCTGTAAATGAAAAAATTGAAGATCCTCAAGAGCTCATTGCTCGGCTCAAAAACACCCCTCTTTGGTAATTAAACTTTTTTAATCTCATTTGCCATTAATTAAATAAAAATGGTAAACTATTGGCGTTCTACTTAATAATAAGGAGATAAAAATGATTCAAACAAATCCCATTTATCATCTGGCAAATAAAACCATTGAAGTAGGAGAGAAAAATCCCATTACTCTTCCACTTGTCGATATGGATAAAATTGCCCATACCTTTGGCAAGAAACTGGCTACTGGAAATACTGCCACTATTTATTCGGTTAAAAATTGCACTCCATCTAGAGTATATAAAGTTATTGCTTTAAGGGAGTTCGAAAGCGGAAACGAAGTCCGCATCTCTAAAATTGCCGCAGATATTGGCATTGCTCCAGCCTATCACAACGCATTCGTAGTAAAGCAAGACTCTAAAAAATTTGTCGTGATTGAGATGGATAATGCGGGTGAATCTCTGGGCAAATGGATGAAAAAATTAGCTACAAAATCTGAGCCAATCCCTGAGCAAAATTCTTCAAGCTTATCCAAAGAAATGCAAGCTTTCCTCTCCAAGATGAAAGCAGAAAACCCTATCACAGTAACCGAAATCACAGAAAATAAACTGACTCTAGAGGAAGTCCTGCCAAAACTCTATAACAAGCCAGAAGATTTTTACTTTGAACTATTTAGCAAGATCAAAATATTGGCAGAGCATTTTATTGCCTATGGCGATACCCATGTAGGCAATATCATGCCTCAACATGGTACAGACAAAGGAATGCAACTCATTGATTTTGGTTCAGGAGACATAATGAAGGATTCTGAATCCGCCGCTTTTAAAGCCATGAGCAGTTTGTATAACCAGGTGCTTTTGAACAAATTTGAAGAGCTCCCGAATCTTTCAAAAGAGAGTTTAGGGCTAATTAAATGGTTTTATTAAATATATTCCATTTCAATAACAGGGCAAAAATCCCTACCTGCGCGCCGAATACCTCATCCAAGAAGGGGTCGAGCCTGGCGTCAAAATGGGCGATCTCTTAGAAGAAGGAATGCGTATCGCTGTAAACCTCACATTCCGCACCAGAGCCATTTCATCTTCGATGTATCTGAATTTTGATCTAAATTTGACAAATTCTGGGCAATATTCCCTAATATTGCCGCAAAATTTGCAAATTCAGCTGAAAAACAGCTAAATTCGAATCTAAAACACCTCTGGTGCGGAATGT
>JAAKFB010000164.1 GCA_011065235.1 Chlamydiota bacterium
CCTATTTTATCAGGAACTGAGAACTGCGCGGATGTGCTCGCAATTGAGTTGTCCACATGTGCATCCCACAGGCTTTCCCAAAAAGACATTGTAATGCTCTTCATTATTGAGAGGATTGCTCACAACATAGAGTTGATCGCCCGATTGTTCAATATCCCATTCGCGAAAACGTAAATCGTCTTCCGAAATTTCCTCTTCAACTTCAGCGTGTTCCAAACGCATACCCTCTTTATTTTGAATGACACGCATGATTTGACAATGCATGCAATTGCAATGGGGCTCGGGTTTGGGAAAACTTTGTACGTTTTCGAATCCCACCACTTTAGAAAGAGTGGCGATTTTTTCGAGAACTTCTGGGGGTAAATTCGGGCTATCGGAAGCTTCGGAGTTGTGCTGCAATAAATTGCCCATGTTTGCATCGAGTCCAAGGTTCAATGGAAGGCTCAGCATCGTAGCGGAATCTGGCATCATGCCTCCTGGAAAAATAGGAGTAGGGGAGGGACCTTTTTGAGGAACGCTACTCGCTGTTTCTTGTTCGAGATATTTTTGGTGAGCTGCAAAGACCGCTTCCAAAACCGGTTTGTCGAGGTTGGGAATTTCAATGGCGGAGCCATTTACAAGTCCGATGATGAGAAGGAAATTGCCTTCTCGCTCCTCGATGTGCAGGGAGATGACATTTTTCCAAGATGTTGAGATGTAAGGGGGAATGCTTAAAATTTTCTGATTGATCTTCATAAATACCACCCGTTGTAATGCTATACTTACATATTATACTTGAATAGCAGAAATTTGTCAAATAATTTAGCAGTTGAGAGCGTCCTTTGCTATGATATTTACTAACCCATTGTTTACTAGTGGGTTAAAAAAATCATTGTTCAATCCAAAGAGAGGCGCTATGCTGCGAAATAAAGGAGTTTGTCTGTGCCCAAAACAACTTCCAATCAAAATCAAGACGGTACTCTGCAATTTAAAGGAGCCATGCCTGTGTCCAAAACTACCTATGTCATCGATACCAATGTCTTTCTGCATGACCCGAATGCGATTCTTACCTTCAAAGACAGCGAAATAGTCATCCCTCTTCCCGTGCTTGAAGAGTTGGATGACCTGAAGCGGCACACAGATGAAAGGGGAAAAAACGCCCGAAATATGATCCGGTTCATCGATTCGCTCAAGGCAGAGTCTGGGGATCTCACTAAAGGCGTAAAGTCTAAAAATGGCAACACCATTAGGATCCAAGCTTCGATTAAACCAATGGAAAAGAGCGAATTTCCCCTTCCCATGGAGCGGGCGAATAACAAGTTGCTCATGGCATTTCAAATTGCTCAAAGCAATCCCAATGTGGTGTTCACTTCAAAAGACCTGGTGATGCGAGTCAAAGCTGAAGCCATTGGCCTCAAATCGCAAGATTATGAAAATCTTAAATTCTCCTATAACCGGCTCTATCGAGGCTACCGAAAGATTGAGGTGCAGAAAAATGAAATCGACATGTTCTTCAAAGATGGATACAAAGAAATCGAGATAGAGGGATTTCATCCCAATGAATTTTGCCTCATGACCTCCCCTGAAAAATCTTCCGCAGTGGGCCGCTATAATGCCAAAAAAAAACGTCTTGAGCCCCTGCTGAAGGTCAGTCAAGATATTTGGGGGATTTTACCTCTCAATTTGGAGCAGAAATGCGCATTCGATCTCCTCTTGCGCGACGACATTAAACTCGTCACCCTTGTTGGCCCTGCCGGAACGGGGAAAACGCTCCTCACAATTGCGTGTGCGATGCGCAAAGTCTTCGATGAGGGTCTCTACTCGCGGATTCTCGTCAGCCGCCCTATTGTCCCCCTTGGAAAAGACATTGGGTATTTGCCCGGGACTAAAGAGGAAAAACTACTCCATTGGATGCAGCCCATCTATGACAACCTTGAATTTCTCTGTTCTTCCACTTCTGGTGAGGGAAATGGAGAAACGCAAGCATATATCATGGAAAGTGGGAAAATTGAAATGGAAGCGGTCACTTATATCCGAGGGCGCACTCTTCCAAAGATGTTCATCATCATTGATGAAGCGCAAAACCTTACCCCCCATGAAGTGAAGACTATTATCTCCCGTGCAGGCCAGGGAACAAAAGTTGTTCTAACAGGAGATCCCACCCAGATTGACAATCCCTACTTAGACAAAGACTCGAATGGACTGACCTTTACCGTGGGAAAATTTTCTGATCAAAACATTTTTGGGCATATGTTCCTCGAGAAAACCGAGCGCTCTGAGCTCGCTGCCATTGCTGCTGACATCATGTGAATCTACCTTTTTATTTCTGAAATTCTGTAAACTGCTCCAAAACCCTCATTTTGTGGAGCGATACATCTATGTTGAGAACATTATTTATCATCTGTTGCCTTTCCATTCAGGCACTTTTTGCGCAAGACCACGTTTTTATTGGAGTAGCAGGAGGAACGGGTTCGGGGAAAACCACTCTCGCTGAGGAAATTCAAAAAGCATTTCCCAATTCTTCCATCATTATCAGTCAAGATTCTTACTATAAAGATCTCGCACACCTTCCTCATGAAGAAAGAGCAAAAGTCAATTTTGATCACCCGAATTCTTTGGATTTTGAAATGTTAAAGCAGCATTTGTTGGATCTGAAAAATGGCCATGCGATCAAGCAGCCTGTCTATAATTTCCATACACACTGCTGCGAAGAGGAGACCCGATTAATTGAGCCTGCAAAACTGATAATTGTCGAGGGGATCCTATTATTTGCCATGGAGGAGCTCAGAGATCTCTTCGATTTGAAAATCTTTGTCGATGCCGATGATGATATTCGCATTCTGCGTCGCATTGAGCGGGATATTAATGAGCGCTCTCGAGACTTTGGTCAGGTCGTCAAGCAATATCTGACAACGGTAAAACCCATGCATGAGGCCTTTGTCGCCCCTAGCAAAAAATATGCAGATGTGATTTTTCCAACAAGAGGGCACAACCAGGTAGCATTGGATGTCATTTTAGCGAAATTGCACGAGGATTTAGAACCAGAAAAAATGGTTACTCGGCACTAATAAAGCCGAGTTGAATCAGCTCATCTGCATGCTCTAAGACATAAGAGGGGAACCGCGCATCTAAGGGAACGACAGGGATCCGATCGATCAATTGATCGACAACCTCATCCGTCAAATGATCAGTATTGTCTTTCCCCTCCACAACACTACGCATTTTTTGGCGAATGCGCTCCCTTCCACCCATCCAGGTGAAATGCCATCCCGCATTCTTAAACGCCCAGTATTTGCTACGTCTATCGCGAAAAAACTGAGGCTTTTTCTTCAGAAGGTTTCGATAGGTGGTTCCTACAGTCCCAGCCCAACGTGCGTCTTGAGGATTGATCCGATTGAGCTGAAAGCGGTACATCGTCATCTCAAAGCCGATGGCAAAAAATTCGGATCCGTTCATTTTCTTTTCAGCAAAAGGGATGAGTGGAGCCCGTGGGATTTCGTCGACATCTGAAATCAATACAAAATCGTTGGGAGCACAGTTTTCTAGTCCTTTCATGATACAGTTTCTCTGATAATTTTCCCTCTCCCATAGGGTGAATTCAGGGTGAGTTTCTTCGACGACGACATGAATGATTTTGGGCAAATATCTTGCAAAGAGCTCTTTATTTTGCTCAAAACAGAGCTCTTTTGGATGCCCCCTTTGCGTTTCAATCGACTCAACGAGGACAAAGTAGTCGACTACAGGATCTAGTTCATCCAAACGGATTTGGAGTAGCTCCAACTCATTGTAGAAAGGGAAGCAGTCATAAACCTTACTAAACCCAATAGAAGGTAGAAATAAGAGCAGTAAGAGGATTAATCGCATTTCTTGGCCTTGAGAGGGTGTTTACAAAGTCATTTCATTGCTCATTAGAGCAACCTTTTTCCCTATGAGACACTTTTCGAGCTGCACAAACTCAATTTGAGTTTGCTCCGCCCTCCAAAGATGTCTCCTAGAAAAAAATCTTAGCTCTCAGCAATAAAAGCACTTTGTAAACACCCTCTGAAAACCTGGAAGGGAAGCAGTGGCCTCCAAATTGGGACACGTGCCAGTGTTTCATCCATCTGTTGCATCGTCTTTTTCTCGTTGTTTTCGAAGTAATCGATCTGAGTTTGATTATGCTCTTTGATACTCATATGCTAAGAAAATACATCAGTTTTCTTTAACCCGTGACTGCTACCTCGTTTTTCCTCTATGCTACCTGCGGAACTCATCTACTTCGCTTCTCTCGTCGCCAAGGTGTAAACACCTTGCCTTCCTCAAGAAACTTGTATCTGAGCCCCTCGCT
>JAAKFB010000165.1 GCA_011065235.1 Chlamydiota bacterium
TGTGTGACTAGTTTGAAAACGCTTTTTGGCTATGTGTCGTGTGGGATGAAGGCGTTTAGGAATTCCATCATCTTGGCAAATGCTGTGTTGAATTGGAGGTTTTCAATGTCTTTTTCCACTCCGTGAATGAGGCGGTGGCCGAGCTTGAGCGCTTCTTCAGTGTCATCGTCGGTCGCTTTTTCTGAGTAGATCATTTCATAAAAACGGTTGAGGAAGCGGCGACAGCCACTAACGGCATCGGTATTCCAGAGTTTTTCTTTATCAAAGGGAGCCATGAACATTTCATAGAGGCGGAGCGAATCGGCTCCAAGCTCTTCGACGATCTCATCGGGAGTCACTCCATTGAGCTTGGATTTGGACATTTTTTCGATCTGGCTCTCGAGCTCTTGATCGGTTCCCATTTGAAAGTAGGCTTTGTCTTTTTTCTGAACTTCTTCTTCGGCGATGTATTTGCCAAGGGGCAACTTATAGGACCGGGCGGTCACGAGGCCTTGGTTGCGCAGTGTCTGGAAGGGTTCTGATGTGGAAACAATGCCACAATCATGGAGGACTTTGTGCCAAAAACGGGCATAAAGAAGGTGGAGAACGGCATGCTCCACTCCCCCGACGTACATGTCGACAGGCATCCAATATTTTTCTTTTTCTTCGTCCCATGCAATTTGGTCGTTATGGGGATCGCAAAAACGCAAGTAATACCAGCAGGAACCCGCCCATTGGGGCATCGTGTTGATTTCTCTTTGGGCTTTTTTTCCCGTTTTGGGATCGGTGATGTTTACCCAATCGGGCACGCGTGCAAGGGGGCTTTCTCCCGACTTTGTGGGCTTGAAATCGATGAGTTCGGGTGGAGTGAGAGGGAGCTCGCTTTGCTGGAGGATCCTCTTGCTGCCATCTTCAAAATGCAAAATCGGAAAGGGCTCTCCCCAGTAGCGTTGGCGAGAAAAAAGCCAGTCGCGTAATTTGTATGTGATCGTCCGCTGCCCAGTGCCTGTTTTTTCGAGCCAATCGGCTACTTTTTCTTTTGCGACATCGTAGGAATCGCCATTGAGATCGATCTGGTCACTTTTGCTATTGCAGATAACTCCTGGAGTATCGGGATCAAAAATGGGATAAACGGGGAGCTTATAGATTTGCACAAACTCGTAATCACGCTCATCTCCACCGGGAACTCCCATCACAGCACCTGTTCCATAGCCCATCAAAACGTAATCGGCAACCCAAATGGGGATGGGTTCTTGGTTGATCGGGTTGATTGCATAGGCACCTGTCCAGACGCCGGTTTTTTCTTTGGCGAGGTCTGTTCTCTCAAGATCACTTTTCGTGGCGGATTTTTTCCGATATTCTTCAACGGCAAGATGCTGCTTTTCCGTGGTGATTTTGCTTAAAAGAGGGTGTTCGGGTGAGAGGATGAGAAATGTGACGCCGAAGATTGTGTCATGTCTTGTGGTAAATGTCGTGATTGTATCTTGGGAATTTTGGATGGCAAAGTGGACGTTGGCCCCTTCACTGCGTCCGATCCAATTGGATTGCAATTTTTTGAGGTGATCGGGCCAGTCGAGAAGGTCGAGATCATCGAGAAGGCGCTGGGCATAGGCAGTGATTTTGAGGACCCACTGGCGCAAAGGGCGCCGCTCTATGGGGAATCTCCCCTCTTTAGAGACACCGTTTTCGACTTCTTCATTGGCGAGGACTGTTCCGAGCTCGGGGCAGTAATTGACGAGCATCTCGGCTTCATAAGCGAGCCCTTTTTCATAGAGCTTTGTGAAAATCCACTGCGTCCACTTATAATATTTGGGGTCACTTGTCGTAAGCTCGCGGTTCCAGTCATAGCTGAGTCCAAGAGATTTGAGCTGTCTACGATAGGTGGCGATGTTTTTCTTGGTTGTCACCTCGGGATGCGTTCCCGTACGGATCGCATATTGCTCGGCGGGAAGCCCAAAACTGTCCCATCCCATCGGGTGCAAGACGTTGAAGCCTTTTTGCCTTTTGTAGCGAGCGAGAATATCTGTGATGGTATACCCTGTGACGTGCCCGACGTGAAGGCCGGCGCCTGAGGGATAGGGAAACATATCGAGAATGTAGTACTTGGGTTTGCTTAGATCGACGTCGGCTTTGAACATCTGCCGATCTTCCCAGATTTTTTGCCATTTTTGTTCGATATGCTGATGATCATATTTACTCATATGGGTCAATCTTAAAGGTTTTCGCAGATAAGATCCATAGCCTCTTGTCAAAAAAACCTTAGAGCCCTATATTAATTATCAAAGCAAAGTAAAATTTTACTTCGGATGATATTTATGGCTGATGTTGCAACGTTTCGAAAAAACAAGATCGAATTAAAAGAATATGATTATTCAAAAGATATTCAGAACAGGGTTTTGATGTCTCAGTTTTCTCTTTTGGATTTTGAGGTCCTAGAAGAAATCCTATATAGCTCATTGCGCATTCCCCTCTCTATCCTCGAAAAAAATCTCGATATATCAAATGATCAGCTCGTCTCCATTCTTGAAAAACTCTCAAAAACACAGCTCTTTAAGGTGGTCGCGGACCATGTTCTTGTCGACAAGGAAATGCGCAAATACTACGAGCTGCAAATTTTGAAATTCGAAGAGGATTTCAAACCAGGAATGGAATATCTGCAGGGACTGCTGAAAAAAGTCCCTATTCACATTCTTCCCATTTGGTATTCGATTTCACGGACTTCAAATAATATTTTCGAGTCGATTGTCGAAAAACACTTGGAAACTCCACAGATTTTTCAACGGTATTTGATGGAGTTGAATCTCACAGATCCCATCCAAAAGGGAATCATGAATGCGGTGTATCAATCTCCTGATTATTGTGTAAACGCAGCGGATATGATCAAAAAATTTAACCTTACTCAAGAAGCGCTCGAAGAGCATATGCTCCATTTGGAATTCAGCTTTGTCTGTTGTGTACGATACGTCCGCGAAAAAAAGGGCTTTAAGGAAGTGATCACTCCTTTTCACGAATGGTGTGAATATCTGTGCCATGTTCGCGATACCGAACCCGCTTCTATTATCGATGAAGAGAAGATTGATAGGATCAAATCCAACGACTTTGCTGCGACCGAAGAAATGGCCTTGATGCTCGAGCTTGCCCAGAAAAAACCCATCACAGCGGCTGCAATTGGGACTCTTCAAAAAAAATGTTCCGAATTTAATGAGCGGGATTTTGAGAGCTACGCTGAAAAACTCTGCACCATTAATTTGGCGGATCGAGACGGGGAAAAACTCGTTTGCACTAGCGATGCTCTCGAGTGGCTCAAAATGAAACCTTACGACCGAGCAATCTATCTCTATCGCCACCCTCTTAATGGGATAGATAGCCCCAACCTTCCAGAAGAACTCTGCGAGCCGCGGATTGTGCGCGAAGCGGAAAAAAGTGTCTCGCGCATCGTAAATTCTGGCTGGGTCTTTTTAGAGGATTTTCTCAAAGGGATTTTCATTCCGCTTAAAGAAAGTCACATAGTATCCTTAGTTCGCCAAGGACGCAGTTGGAAATATCAGCTGCCCCATTACACAGAGTCCGAGCTTAATTTCTTCAAAACAGTCATCAAAAATTGGCTTTTTGAAGCTGGCATCACAGCTTGGGGCACCAAAGATGGGCGCGAGTGTTTCTGTCTCACCTCCCTTGGGCAAGAATTATTTAGCGATGAGTAAGCATAAAGATTTAGTCTCCAACCGCAAGGCTTTTCACGATTATGAAATTCTTGAAACTTTTGAAGCGGGAATGGTCTTGGTTGGCTCTGAGGTGAAATCTATGCGTGCGAATCAAGGAAGTCTTCAAGATGCCTATGTGCTCGTTTCTGACAGCGAAGCAATCCTTAAAAATGCATCTATTGCCCCCTATTCTCAAGCAGCGATGTTCGGCCATGAGGAGCGGCGCGCTCGAAAGCTTTTACTGCACAAACGAGAAATCAACAAGCTGGTCAAAGCGACCCAAGACAAAGGGATTGTGATCATCCCCCTTGCGATTTACACTAAAAAAGGATTCATCAAAGTCAAAATTGCCACTGCACGTGGCAAAAAAGCCTACGACAAGCGCAAAGCCATCAAAGAACGAGAAGACAAACGCGCGATCGAAAGAGCGATGAAACGTTGACGAATCGTCTCTTTTTCGCTATCTTTGGAAAACAAAACCTATGAGGTAGTTTCATGAAAGTTAAAATGCACAGGTCTGATTTTGCAAAACTTATCGGCAAGATTCAAAGTGTCGTTCCCACCAAGCCCAC
>JAAKFB010000166.1 GCA_011065235.1 Chlamydiota bacterium
TTGCCTTTGAGGCCTACCAGTTTGCAAAACGGAAGTTGAAGGTCGGGATCACTGAAGGGGAGTTGGCCAGAGATTTGGAGATTTATTGCCTCAAAAAAGGGGCCGAGAGGATGTCGTTTGAGTCGATCATCGCCTTTGGAAAAAATACGGCTCTTCCTCACCATCATCCCTCCAAGACCAAACTGAAAGCCAATGACATTGTCCTTTTTGATTTGGGCGTTGTACTCGATGGCTACTGCTCGGACATGACGCGCGTCGATTTTGTGGGCAAGGTCGATCCGAAACTGCGTCATTTGTATGAAGTCAATCGTGCCGCTCAAAGAGTGGCTCTTGCCAAATGCAAACCGGGTGTGCGGCTAAAAGAGCTCGATCGCGCAGCTCGGCGTGTGATGAAAAGTGCGGGGCTGGAGGAGTATTTCATCCATTCGCTCGGACATGGCGTTGGGCTCGATGTGCATGAGTATCCCCGCATCAAATTCGATGGAGTAGATCGCAATTTAGAATTGCAGGTTGGAATGGCGATCACGATCGAACCAGGGCTTTATTTGCCTGGAAAAGGGGGAGTGCGCTATGAAGATACTGTGGTGATTACCCCGAAGGGGTATACCAATTTGTATCCGGAGTCATGAAGTTACGCACCCGTTTATTCCTTTGGGTAGGAATTATCTTTATCTTCGCCTTTGGCCTCTCACTGATTTTTGAGATTTTTACGACAGATAAAAATCTTAAAGAAGCGGAAGTCGCTCTACGTGAAAAAATCTTACATCTGAATGAAGAGCGGCGCAGTCACATGGAGGAATACCTGCATGTAGCGCTGGCAGAAGATCAGGCCCAGGTCGACTCACTCCTTTTGCGTATCGCGCGCGATCCAAAATTTGGAGCGACTCTTTTTTTAGATCCTCCCAATGTCAATTTAGCAGCTCCCGCTCACAGCGCCTATTTATTTAACAATGCCCGCTGGATCGATTTCATTCAAACGACCAAAGATAATGAACTCTCGTCACTGCTCGTTCCAATCGATTTTCCGATGAAAACGGCTCACGAAGTTCCTATTGACGAGAGGATTTCTTGGGTCCTTCTCGACAGCGATAAAGAGATGCAGCATCCCTATATCGGGGTGAGGCTCCGCCTCGATCCTCCAAAAGGAAAAGACTTCTCGATTTTAATCGATCAAATGATCGAGATGGAGTGGGGAATGACAATTCTCTTCAATCCCGAAGGTCTTTTGGGTTTCGAACCCAAAAAAATAAAAGATGCTCGGATTGAAGGACAGATGGATATTTCCGCCTTTCTTTTAGGTGTTGAGCACGCTGCGGAGTACCTCAAAAAGAACCAAGAAAAAGGGTGGATCAAAAAAGATATTGAGAAAAGGACAAAAGGAGACATTTTCAAGGAAAAACCATTTGATCGAGGGATTCAGTGTTTAGAAAAAGAAGGAGAAGTCGTTAACGACCGGATCATCCAATTGCTACAAAGAGGGGATCAAGCCATCATGCTCTCCACTTTGACGAGCTTGTATCCCGGAGGAGAATTTGGCTCCACACCATTTGATCGGATGGCACCTAAAGGCATCGCCCGTTTTCCCGAAAAGAATCAAGCCGGACATTTGGTCCTTTCGGAGGAAGCCCTTTTCCAAAAGCAAATCTTTGACGCTGCAAAATACCTTCAGATGTACCCTTCATATAAAGAGTGTAAGGGGCTTGGCAGCTCTATTGCTGTGATTGCTTCTCCCGATCTGGAACGTGCATTTATTGGCAATGCCCTTGCATTAAAGGGGAAATCGGCAGAGGGGTCATTGACCGTTGCCATTGATGCGGATAAACTTCTTCAAGATCTCGTCTTATCTGTACATAAGGACGCTTTTCTGGTGCATAAGGGCAAGATCATCAACGGATATAACATGAAAGGGGATGAAATTCCAAATCCGAGCAAAAGCCTTCCCCTCGATGAGAAAATGTTGAAAACCCGCAGTGGCCTGATCTCCTGGCATGGGAAGTGCTTCTACTATTTGCACATGACCCCTTTTAAGGATCTCGATCTACACTTTTTTATTCTTGAGACTGAAAAAGAGGCGTTTTCCCTTGTCCACTCTCTTGACAAAGGAAGTCGTGAAGTGATCAAACACGTCTCCTTCAATATGCGGATCATTGCCGTTATTGCCCTTGCTCTTGTGTTGCTCCTCTTACAAAATGTGGCAAAACGGATCACAAAACCCATCACTTCGCTCGCGCGTCTAACTCAGGATGTCGCATCTGGAAAATTGGAAGATATCGAACTTCCCGAAGCACCAAAAGGGAGACACGATGAGATTGCGGTTCTCTGCGAATCCTTTTCTCAGATGGTCGTGGGTCTCCGTGAAAAGGAAAAAGTCAAAGGAGTTCTCAACAAAGTCGTCTCTCCGGAGATTGCCGAAGAGATCATGAAGGGCAAAATCCATCTTGGTGGAGAAGAGCGGAAAGTGACAATTTTGTTTGCCGATATCCGCAGTTTCACTCACATGTCAGCGAATAAATCTCCTCAAGAAGTGATTGAAATGCTCAATAACTGCATGACCAAAGTATCTCACGAGATTGATGAATTTGGTGGGGTGATCGACAAATATGTAGGGGACGAGGTGATGGCCCTTTTCGGTGCTCCTCTTGAAAAAGAGGACAGCTCGTTAAAAGCGGTTCAATGTGCACTGAAAATCGTCGATGTCCTCAGAGAATGGAATAAAGAACGGACAGAAAAAGGACTTCACCCAATTGAAATGGGGATCGGCATACACACAGGAGTCGTCATTGCGGGCAATATGGGTTCGGAAAACCGTTTAAATTACACCGTGATCGGCAGCAATGCCAATCTCGCTTCACGGCTCTGTTCTATTGCCAAACCGATGGAAATTCTCATTACCAAAGACACCTTAGTAGAGCCCCGCGTGCAAGAGGGTATCGACGTAGAACAAATGCCTCCGACAGAGATCAAAGGATTTGATAAGAGCTTTATCTTTTATCGAGTCAAAGGGGGGAAATAGATGTTTGGGGAAATGAGTTTTCGTAAAAAAGTCATCCTCAGCCAGATCGTCACCTTCCTTATCTTCTTTGCGACCCTTTTCCCCTTTGTAGAAAAAATGGCAGAAAGACTCGTGCGAGATTCCCTCATTGAAAGCACGACTGATTTGAAAAAGATCATAGAAAAAGCCCAAACAGAGCAAGAATTCATTGAGATATTAAAAAAGCAGCAATACTACGTATTCTTTCGCGTCGGCATCATCAATGATAAAGGACTCGTCATTTTTGATACCCACCTCGGGCGTCTTCTTGGCGACAAATTTGAGCCCTATTATCCCACCGAGCATAATGAGGTGAAAGAAGCTCTTGAAAAAGGAGTGGGTTATGTCGTGGCCCGTTCTGATACATTCAAAACGAAATTTGCCTACGTTGCGGAGAGCTTTCAATTTCAGGGAAAGACCTACGTCTTGCGCACCGCTTTCCCCTTCCGACAGATCCAAGATCTGTCGCAGAATTTTGAAATCGGCGTTCTGATTTTCTCTTTCGTTGTTCTACTCTTTTTCAATATCCTTATTTGGTTCATCTTCAACCGACTGACACGACCCATTCGCGAAATCATCTATGCGATCACCCCCTACCAAAGAGGAGAGCAACCCGAACTTCCCGAAATCACCCTGACCAAAACTACAGGGCCCAGTGACGATTTCCAGCGCCTTGCCAGCACATTCAATAGCCTCTCGAAACGGATCCAGGATAAAATCGATGACCTCAAAGCAGAGCGGAATGAAAAAGAAGCCATCCTCGAATCTTTGGGAGAAGGGGTGATCGCCGTCAATGAGAAAATGACCGTCCTATATATCAATTACATCGCATGTAAGATGCTCGGCATCTCGCGCAAAAATGTTCTCGATAAGCCTCTTGGCAACCACGAAGAACTGATGCAAAAGTGTAAAGAACTCCTCCTTCAGTCTCAAGAAAGTAGAAACATCGCTACCATGTCGCTTTCCTTTGGCCTTGAGCGCAAGACCTATATCGATCTCATTGCTGCTCCCAAAGCGCAAGGAACAGGAGCGATCATCGTCCTCCAAGATAAGACCAGCCATTACCGCGTTCTCGAAATAGGCAAAGATTTCGTGGCTAACGCCTCACACGAGCTGCGCACACCGATCACCATCATCAAGGGATATGCAGAGACCCTTCACGAAATGCCCGATCTGTCCAAAGAGCAGTTCTATGAGATCACCGATAAAATTGGACGG
>JAAKFB010000167.1 GCA_011065235.1 Chlamydiota bacterium
AGGTCAATGAAAAAATTGCGAAATTTGGACAAAACGCTAATGTTCCAGGTTTTCGCCCATGCAAAGTGCCCGCAAAGCCGTGCAATTGAATCCCAACAATGTCAAGGCCCTCCAGATCTTTTTGGAGATGATTGCTTACAATTGGCGTAAGGCTTTCGATGCCGATGACTTAGTGACAGCTCAAAGATATGCAAAACAGGTATACACATTGACTCAGAGAATCTTGAAAATTGATCCGGATAATGAGCGGGCAAGGTCCTTCCGCTTGCTCTATCTTGATTACTATGACCATGACCAGGCCTTAGAGGAACGCTTGGCCATGCTCCAGTACGATCCGGCAAACCGCGGAAACCTGCGGGCCATCATTCGGCTTTACCAACTACAGTATCAAACCGAAAAGTTGGAACAGCTCCTCGTTAATCTGGCAGATCAGCAGCCCGGCTCGCTCGATTTAGTAATTCTACTCTCAAATTTCTATAACCGGGAAAAACAGTACGACCGAGCTCTGCAGCGTCTTTTGCCCGCTCAGGTAAATGAAATTCAAAATGATTTGAAGGCCTTTCAAGAAGAAATCCTGAAAAAAAATCGCGACGGTGCCAATTACATGGCCCACAAATGTGTCGATTACGGCAATGGAATTTTAAAAAAAAGCAGTTTCGAGCAATTTCGAGACATCATTTTCGGGCTTGTATTTGCTTTAGCGGTAGCTCTTTTGATTCGACAAGTTTGGTTTGAGCTATATGAAATTCCCACAGGCTCGATGCGTCCCACTTTCAAGGAAAAAGATCGTCTCATCGTTTCAAAGACCGATTTTGGGATCAATTTTCCTTTTAGAACCAAGCATGTTTATTTTAATCCCGATTTGGCGAAGCGTTCTGGAATTGTCGTTTTTTCTGTCGAAAACTTGGATGTTCACGATCCCGATACTCTCTATTTTTGGATTTTCCCAGGGAAAAAACAATATGTCAAACGGCTCATGGGTAAGCCGGAAGATACGGTTTATTTTTACGGGGGAAGGATCTACGGAATTGACAAAGAGGGGAAGGACATTTCAGGGGAGCTTCAACTGAAAGAGCTCGAAAAAATCGATCATGTGCCCTTCATCCGTTTTGGAGGGACTGTGAGTACCTCAGAACCATTTCGCTCTGCAAGAGGGCCTGCTTTTCGGATGTCGATACTCCATCAAATGAATGAGCCAATCGTCCGATTGACGGCACTTGGAGAGAATCGATTTGAAGGGGAGATGCTGTATGCCCCTCGCATTCACAATCGCAATAGTCCCCCGGTGAAGAATTATTATGAACTATGGGGAATGGGAAATTATGGCTCTGCTCGGATCGTGCGCAAGCAAGACATTCGGGGATTTGCAGAAAAAAATGAGATCATTCTAGAAGACGAGAAGCCCTATTTGGAAATCAAACACCATCCTAACCTAAAGCATATCGAATTTGGAAGGGATCAACATGACAGGTTGCGTCCTCAATTCATTCTGAGTACATCGATCATTCCTCTTGATGAATCGCATTTGAAAACACTGTTTGAAAATCTCTATACGGCACGATTCGTGGTGAAAAATGGCTATGTGATGCGTTATGGTGCAAGTCTTCCTCAAAATACACCGACCCATTTTTTGACCCGATTAGATGGAGTTGCCGATGGGGTGTATGAATATTATCACGGGCAAGCTTATGAGATTAAGTGGGGCGGAATTACGAAAAAACTCCCTGAAGATCATCGTTTAATGCGTTATTCATCAGATTTAGTGCGGAAATTTTACAACTATGGAATCGCCTTTGACCGGCGTTGGGTCAAAGGAACGCATTTCGAAACGGACCGCTTTGTCTATTTCCGTGATGGAGATCTCTATTTGTTGGGAGCTCCGATTTTCAAAAAAGGCGATCCCGTTTTGAAAGCGTTTGAAGAACAGGAAAATCAGAGGGTCAGCGAAGCCAATCCGCAAAATCCCTATATCCCTTTTCTCGATAGTGGTCCTCCTTTAGCAGAAAATGGTCAGATCGATGTGGATAAGATCAGACAGTATGGACTACTCATCCCTCCGAAATCCTACCTGACTTTGGGAGATAATTTTGCCATGAGTGGCGATAGCCGCGAGTATGGTTTTGTTCCCCAGGGGAATCTGCGAGGGGGGCCATCATTTATCTTTTGGCCGCCGGGCAACCGCCTCGGCCCACCAAATCAACCCAGTTACCCTTGGTTTACGCTCCCGAATGTGATTGTGTGGACATTGGCTCTGATTTGCTTTATCTGTTGGTATGCGATCCATCGCAGGCACCATAAATTGCCTCTAAGAGATTTATGAATCAAGACACACATCAATTTGTTTCTCGGGCGTCTCTGAAGTTTTTTTCAGGGACGTTTTTGAGTCGCATCAGCGGGATGCTGCGTGATATGAGCATGGCATTTTGCTTTGGAACAGCTGCGCCCCTTGCAGCTTTTTTGCTTGTATACCGCTTTGTCTATCTCATCCGCAGGTTGCTTGGAGAGGGATTGCTTCATCAGGGCTTCATCCCGTATTTCGAGACGAAAAAAGCCATAGATCCCAAAAAGGGGGCTCTGTTCTTTCGCGATCTGTTTTGGAGCCTTGCTCTGCTTCTCGGAATTCTTGTTTTTGCATCAGAAATCACACTTAGTTTTTTTAAGGGAGAAACTATCCAACTCGCCATGTGGATGCTCCCGGGCATTTTCTTTATCTGTCTCTTCGGTCTCGCAACAGGTTTATTGCATGCGGAAAAAAGCTTTTTTTTGCCTTCAGTTTCACCCGTTGCCTCCAATGGAGTTTGGATTTTAGGTGTCGTCCTATTAGCGCGTTTAGAAATCCATCACGCTGTCAAAGGGCTTGCGATGATTCTTTCATTCGCTTTTTTTGTTCAGTGGGTGATGACGGTGCCTAAAACGTGGAGCTATTTGCGCAGCCATCTCTCAGTTAAAGAAATTTTTTCCACAGTGGCATTTTCAGCGGAACTCAAAGAGTTGATTCGTCCGCTGCTCCTTGGTGTTGTCGGTGTTGCAGCCGTCCAAATCAATAGCGTCATTGATGGGATTTTTGTGCGCTTTGCCGATTTAGAAGGCCCCGCCTATCTCTGGTATGCGATTCGTCTGCAGCAGCTTCCGCTCGCTCTTTTTGGAATCGCCTTGTCCACAGCGCTTTTGCCCTCGCTCTCGCGCGCAGTTGAAGAAGGAGCGATGGAGCGCTACCGCTCTCTTTTGGACTTTGCCAAAACGCGGGCATTCACGCTGATTTTTCCCTGTGTAATTGGCATTTTTGTGCTGGGTTTACCGAGTGTTAATCTCCTCTTTGGGCGTGGGGGGTTTAGCCCCGAGGCTACCTATCAGACGACTCTGTGTCTGTGGTGCTACGGAGTGGGTCTTTTGCCAGCGGCCTTTGTCCAAGTTTTGGCGCCGGGATTTTACGCCAAAAAGAACTACCGGATCCCTACTTTGGGCTTCGTATACGCATCCCTGATCAATGTCGGACTCAATGCCCTATTGATATTCTATTTCAAGCTTGGAGCTGCCAGTGTAGCGCTTGCAACAAGCGCCTCGGCTCTTTTCAATATGATTTATCTGTGGAAAAAACTAGGACAACCGACAGCAGGTTTCCCTGCAATGGCAAAAGTGGGGTTGTGTGCAATACTGGCCGGGGGAGCTGCGCTTCTGTTTGGATATTTTCTATTGAAAGAGGGGACAATTCCCATGTGTTTTGGAAATCTATCTTTTCCTAGGGAACTACCCACCCAATTGTTGCATTTAGGCCTGCAGGCAGGCATCTACTTTTCAATTTTTTTTGTTTTATTCCTCAAAATACGCCCAGCGGAAGTCAGCCTCGAAGAGTTCTGAGATGTAGACATTTTTGAGTTTTTTACTTTTGCTGTAAGCGATTGTGGGGAAATAAATCGGAATCACTGGCATTTCTTCCATCAAAATGGATTGTGCTTCATTGTATAGCTGCCTGCGCCTTGCAGGATCGACTTCTTCTTCTGCTTGGCTAAGGTAAGTTTGGTACGCTGCATTTTCCCAGCGAGACATATTGACCCCATCGGATCGATCACGGAATGTTTGGAGGATGTAGATGGGATCGCGTAACCAAGACTGCCAGGCCATCCCTCCGATCTGAAAGTTGCCCTTTTGAAGCTTCCCATAGTGGACCTTCCAATCTTGATTCTCCAACTTGATGTTGAGGCCGAATGCTTGATT
>JAAKFB010000168.1 GCA_011065235.1 Chlamydiota bacterium
GACTAAAATTAAACACATTACAAAAGACATGATCGGCAAAACGCTCACCGTATTTGGTTGGATACGTTCCTTGCGCGACCAAAAGAGTTTTGCCTTCATCGAAATCAACGATGGCTCAAGGCACGGCAGCCTGCAGGTCATCGCCGAAGAGCCTTTGCGCCCAGAATTTGAAAAGCTGACCACAGGCGCTAGTGCCGCCATTACAGGCACCCTCGTCGAAAGTCCCGGGCAAAAGCAGAGCTTTGAGCTTAAAGCCGAAAAAATCGAAGTCTATGGCACGTGTCCCCCTGAAGACTATCCCCTCCAAAAAAAACGCCACTCTTTTGAGTTTTTGCGCACGATCGCCCATCTGCGCCCCCGGACGAATACCCAAGGAGCTGTTGCACGCGTCCGCAATGCTCTTTCCTATGCGACCCACCAATTCTTCCAAGAGCGGGACTTTTTATTCATCCACAGCCCCGTCATCACCGCAGCCGATACCGAAGGCGCAGGAGAACTCTTCCGCGTTTCCACCATCGATTACAACCAGCCTCCACGCCACTCCGATGGGACGATCGATTACTCCAAAGACTTCTTCGATAAGCCCGCCTATCTCACCGTCTCTGGTCAACTCAACGCCGAGGCGATGGCCTGTGCCCTCTCGGATGTCTACACCTTTGGACCGACATTCCGCGCAGAAAACTCCAACACGCCCCGTCACCTCGCAGAATTTTGGATGATGGAGCCAGAAATGGCCTTTTGCGATCTCGATGGCAACATGGACATTGCCGAAGACTACGTCAAAGCGATGATCCAAACTCTTTTCGACAAATGCCAAGAAGACATGGAATTCTTCGATCGTTTCATCGAAAAAGGACTTCTCGATCGACTCAAAAATGCCCTAGAAAATGCATTCGCCCGCCTCACCTACACAGAAGCAATCGAAATCCTCGAAAAATCGGGTAAATCCTTTGAATTCCCCATCAAATGGGGTCTCGATCTACAATCGGAACATGAGCGCTATCTCGCAGAAGAATACTGCAAAAAGCCGGTTTTTCTCACCGACTACCCAGAAAAGATCAAAGCCTTTTACATGCGGGCTAATGACGATGGCAAAACCGCCCGTGCCCTCGATCTACTCGTCCCTAAAATTGGTGAACTCCTCGGCGGGAGCCAGAGGGAAGAGAGGCTCGATGTACTCGAGAAGAAAATCCTCGATTTTGGCCTAAATCCCGATGATTATTGGTGGTATTTACAACTGCGTAAGTATGGAACCGTACCCCACGCCGGTTTCGGCCTCGGCTTTGAGCGACTCATCCGGTTTGCGACAGGGATGGAAAACATCCGGGATGTGATCCCGTTTCCCCGGTATCCCGGACATGCTGATTTTTAAGCGAAAAAATACTGACAATATTTTTGAATAAGAGGGATCTCTTTCACATATGCTGAGGCATCGGCATATTCAAGAGGAATTTGCTGTGGATATTCATTAAGCGGCATTGTCATGTTCCCGACATCCACATATTTTGCTCGATTTCCGTATTCGGTGATTTCCTCATTCACAGCTTCTACCATCGCTAAGAAGACCTTCTTCCCCTCCTCAATGAATAGGTAACGGTATTTTCCATTGATCGAGGGAATCGCGCGCATATTTGGACCCACTATCTTTGCCTGATCAAAAGCGGGCTTGTTTTTGGGATCCTTAATGACCATCTCACGTGGCTTCCAGCAAGAATAAGGGGGCGAAATTCGCAATGCTTCTGTTTTTTTGCTCTCGTCGAGTAAAGGAATCCCCGCCTCTTCAAATTTGGTGACATATTCAAGGGCTTCCTTACTGATTCCTCGAGGAAGGATACGATTGCGCTCCTCTGTTGTCAATTCTGCCACTTGCTTCGGAATCGGAAGAGAATTGAGGTATACATTCACATCAATCGGAAGAGCCATATCATCTTCTGCAACCCCTTTCGCAACAGAGAGCTGAACAACAGCAACACGCCAGATTCTCTGGGAGTTACTCAAATAAGCCAAACGCGCGTATTGTTTTCCGTCTTTTTCCACCGTAAACTTGCGATAATGTCTACCACTTCGCTGCATCAACTCGGAAAACTGATAGGTCACCTTTCCATCGAGTTTGTACCTAATTGAAGCTCGCGGTTTACCGAGAAAGATGAACAAAAAGTATTCAAAAACGCGCAAGAGTAAATGGACAAAACCGCTCTGCCCTTTCACAGGTTGAACCTGCTCAATGCCATGAGCCTTTTCTATTTCTTGAGCCATTACTTCGCGCTCTTTTTTGATATCAATCGATTGTTTCGTAGAGATTTCAGAAAAAGGTTTTTCAAGCCTCTCTCGCATAAATCGACACACAAAAGCCCCGCAATTCACCCCATCGAAAGCACTCTGATGCTTTGCTCTATTAGATGAAACAGTGCCCTCTATGAGATCTCGTGGAGAGCAACTTGCTCCTTTGATGACCCTACCCTCTTTAGAAATATCTTTTCCTTGGGCATCGTAATATTCAAACGAATCTAGTTGGGGATCGAAAACAAGCATCACATTGTGATCAGCCGTATTGAGAGAACCTTTCAAAAGAATAAGAGGAACGAATAAGAGCTTATGTGCCTCTTTCGCCATCCTTTTTTGCTCTTCAAGGTACTCTTTAGCTTCATCTTTTGAGTTGATTTTGGCTGTAATGAATTTATCTGCCAAATTAAATGGCTTTTGAAGAGTTTTTGCATATTCGATAATAGCATTGTGGCCAAGAACACCTACGCTCCTAAAGCTATCACAGGCCTCTTCCCAATGCTCGTGTTCGATCACATCACAATCTGTGATCTCAAAATCATCGGCTACAGAAGATCCGTCATCAGAATGCTCTGGACTCCCAAGGCTAGGGGATGCTGAATTGAAATCAGCGCTAATACACATAATTATTATTCCTCGTATTTTAATTACAATTGTATCAAACTACTGATTATAAGTCAACTAAATTCTTTAATTGCTAACTAGTTGATTATAAAACTCTTATTTTGCTTTTGCCGGAAGGCGTGCTAATAAGATGGCTCCTAGCCCAAAGAAGGTAAAAGCAAGAGAGAGAATTCCCCCAACGAAGGGGATCTGAGTCAAGATGAAGAAGACGATAAGCCCCAGCGCCAGGATAAGGAGCATATGCTTCTTGAGACGGAGCTTCGGAAAGCAGGCATTAGCAGCCCAGAGGATGGGGAAGATTTTGGCCGTATAGAACCCTAGCAAACTGAAGGCCAAAAGGGCTAGACCAAGGGGAAAGCCCAAAATGGTGATAAAGAGAACGAGACACGCAATAGGGATCAATATGACCGTGATAAGCCCGATCCAAAAGGCTTTCCAGGGGGTCTTTCGAAGGATTTCTACCGCTTTTTTGGTCCGCTGAGGGAATACTTTCAGAAAGATCCACCCGATCACAAAGCTGAAGAGGAAATTCATCAGGAGTCCGGTCAGCCGAGCGCCAAGGAAAAAGGTCTTTTTCCATTTGCCCTTGAAGACTCCTTGGAAAGGATTATAGGTGACTTTTCCATCGATCGTAGCGCCGGGATCGATTTGGGCTTGTTCAGGACTGCTGTATGTGAGGTTGCCTTTGATGGTAGCTTGTGAATCGAGATTCAATTGTCCCGTATAGGCTTTCACATTGCCCCCAATCGTCCCTCCAATCTCCACTTGTCCACCAATGAGACGTGCATTGCCCCGCACTTCACCTGGAATGTCGATCATAGCCCCGAATGCAATCAAGTTCCCATTGATCTGTCCCTCGACCGTGATTTTGGAGCCGATGACATACACATTGCCTGTGACAACACCTGTAATTCTCACACTTTCGCTAGCGGCCGTATAATTTCCACGGTGAACTTCTTCTCCGAATAAGGGGAAAAATGCCAAGAGGAAAGCAAGGAATATCCGTATCTTCATCGTACTGACGGCGTGGAGACCCCTTCCTTCAGGGATGGGAGGAAACGCCGCTCCTTTTTTAAAAGTTGCAAATAAAAAGTTTTATGAGTATCTTTGCGCCTGTGAAACGAACGATTTCTCTTAAACTCAAGTTTTCTGAAGAAGGTTACCAAGTTCTTTGTGAAATGCAAAGAACCTTTTCTCAATCTTGCAGCCGAGTGTCGCAAATGTCTGAGGAGAGCAATCGGGTTAAACTTCACCATCAAGCCTATTATAGGATCAGAAAAGA
>JAAKFB010000169.1 GCA_011065235.1 Chlamydiota bacterium
TGTGTGATTAGCAAAGTCTAACGTCGCAATCACACGATACTGGTTCCCCGCCCTGCAGTCCCCGACTGGCATACTATCTTGGCTATCATAACCATAATTGAATCTGAACTCATCATGATCGGCTCGAATTTTGAGAAAAGGGTCGAAAATGTGCGCGATTTTATTGCAGTGCGCGACGCAGTTGCAGCAAAAGGGGGAAACTATTGTCGGGTAACTTTCCAGCTCACCTTCATGCAAATTGGCTTAGAGGAAATCCCAGATGTGATCAGATTAGCTGCATCTTTGGGAGTTAACCGGGTCAAGGGACATCATCTTTGGGTGTTTACAGAAGAAATGAAGCAAGAAAATCTCCGAAAAGATAAGCAGTCTATCGAAGAGTGGAACTACATTGTCGAAAAAGCCCATGAAATGGCCGACGAATATCGACTTCCAAGTGGAGAAAAAGTCCTCCTAGAAAATATTTATAAGCTAGAGGAGTCTGCGACAGGGGAATTAGTTTCTGATGGAATTTGTCCTTTTTTAGGTGAGGAGGCCTGGGTATCAGCGGAAGGGAAGTTTGGTCCTTGCTGTGCGCCTAACGAGCAGCGAAATAAATTGGGTGATTTTGGCAATCTTAAAGAAAACTCGATCCATGAAATTTGGACGGGTGAGAAATACCAGGATCTTTGCAAGAACTACTTGCAACACACCGTTTGCAAAGGGTGTAATATGAGAAAAAAGAAAGAGGAGCTTGTGGGTGCTAGTTGCTAAGAGATTGTGGATGATTTTTAAGATTTCCTCTGATGAAACACATCATCTCCTAAAAGGCATTCCCGCCTATAACTTCCGTTTTTTGCATGTTTCAAAATTTCACTCACCAGGTTTTGCCCCCGTACGCGATGAGACCGGTGCGTTTCATATCAAACAGTGCGGACAAGCAGCCTATAAGGCCCGTTATAAGAACGTTTTTGGCTTCTATGAATCTAAAGCGGCTGTCGAGTCAGAGAGTGGAGCGTTCCATATTTTATCAGATAGGCGCGAGGCCTATTCGAGGCGTTTTGTTTGGTGTGGTAATTTTCAGGAAAATCGGTGTGTTGTCCAAGATAGTAACGGGAATTTTTTTCATATTGACAGATTCGGGGAGAAGGCATACCCACAGCTCTATTCCTACGCAGGAGATTTTCGAGATGGGATAGCCACTGCCCAGAACGAAGAGGGGCGCTATACACACATTGATGTGGGTGGCAAACCGATTCACTCTAGCTGGTTTCTAGATTTAGATGTGTACCACAAGGGGTTTGCAAGAGCACGTGATGAAAGAGGATGGTATCATATCGATCGACAAGGAAAAGAACTCTATCGAGAGAGATATCGAATGATCGAGCCCTATTACAATCGAGCCGCACGGGTAGAAAAAGAAAACGGCGAGATCTTACGAGTCGATGAATCTGGTAATGTTCTTCAGATACTGCGCATCTGATTCGAAACGAAACCCCTCTAAAAAGCCGGGAATATAGTTGAGCACTTCTTTGTCTTTGAAGAAATACGCACCCAATAAAGAGATGATCGAGTCATGAGAGATCATCAGCGAGACACGTGTGTTCATCTTTTTGGTATAGTCTAAAAACAATTTACAGCCTTCCTCCATTGAACGCATGCCCGGAAGTCTTTTACCGCCTGCAATCGCCTGAAGAATTTCTGGAAGTGGAGTTTCTAAAAAAACCGATCCCGCTTTTTCAGGATCTCGAATAAAAGGTCCTGGATCCCCAAGAATGTTGGAGAAATGGATAGGGCATTTGTTTCCCAATCCCTTGATAAATTCATTTGCTGTTTGGACACAGCGTAAAAGAGGACTTGTGTAAATCGCATCGATTGGAACTTGGGAAAATTTTTTGCCCAACATCTGGGCTGTGTCCTTGCCTCTAGTTGTCAGGGGAGTCATATCTCCAAAAGTGTTTTTTTGAAAATCTTCCCTTTCTGCGTGACGCAAAAGGATAAAAATTTGTCTGTTTTTAGAAGGCATGGCACAAAGATCCGAAAAGCGCATATTGTTGGATCAAGCGATGCATCCCCTCTTCAATTCCCACGCAGGCTTTCCAATTGAGAATGTTTTTCGCGCGGGTTGGATCACCCCAAAAGGTATTCACAGTAGAAGATCTCGATGTCCCATGCTTGATATCGATGGAGTGAAGACTTGCTTTTTTAGCAATCTGTGCAAGCTGGCCAAGGCTTGATGGGCACCCCGTTGCCAAGTGGATAGGAGGAAGAGATGCGCCAAGTAAGAGCAAGCGAATGAGAGACAGTATCCCTTGAACGACATCTTCTAAATACGTGAAATCGAAAATATTTTGCTCTCCATCGACAGTAAAAGCAGAGCCTTCTGCAGCTGCTCTGCAAAAGGCGGGAACGACTCGATCTGGATGATCAAAAATACTCCCGTAGACATTAGAAAAACGGACAATGGCCGTGTTCAGTCCCTTGTCTTTAGCTTCTTCTACGATTTTTTCCCCTTCAATTTTTGACTCTCCATAGGTATTCACTGCCTGCAAAGGGGCGGATTCTGTAACAGGTAGGGATTTTTGCTGGCCGTAGACCTCGCGGCTGCTTGCAAAAAGAACCCATGGTTTTTGAGAAGAAGATAGTGCCGTTTGGATCACATTTCGAGTCCCTTCGACGTTAGTTTCCAAACAAAGATCGGGATTGCTCTCGCCCAAAACGACCCTAGAAATTGCAGCTAAATGGACAATTCCTTGGGTATTTTCAAGAGCAGAAGCAAGTGAGGACAGATCTAAAATATCGCCATATTCTGGATGAAAAGGATCGAATTGGAAGTCGATTCCAGCAACTTCAATGCCATTGAACTGCAATGCGTGCTTTAAAGCCGCGCCGATGAGCCCTTTGGAGCCAGTGATGAGAATTTTCAAACTGATTCTCCCGTAAAAGGAAAGGATGATATGGAAAAACTAAATTGAAAGTCAATTATTTACGAAAGGGCTGCAACTGCCGTTGCAGACCATTCATCAAGTTCTGATTGAGCGGTTACTGTACAGGAGATTAGCATACCAGATTCTGTGTATGGGGGGTTCTTCAGTCTCTTTATAACAGGACAATGCTCTATATGCTAGAAAGGTCGTTGCCAAGATAGTGAATCCCGCAGCAATGTAGAAATTGGTGCGTAATTCGGGCAGTGATTCACATCGATCGAGCAAATCAGTCAGTTCACTTTGTAAGACTGAAAAGCTATTTTGTGAGACTGAAAAGCCATATAGTGCTAGTCCACTATGCGCCAAGTAGTCGAGGGGCAATTCCCCACAGATTTGAGCAGTTTTACGGTAAGCATCAAAAATTACTGCAGTGCAAACTGTACTACCAGCAGCTACAATGAGAGAGCAACAATTTATTAAATTCGGCATGTTTAATCTATAGGTTGAGTTACTAGCTCAAAAGATGGTAACAAATACCAATCATTTTATCGATGAAAAATAGTAATTTTTTAAAACTATTTACGATAGGGCGGAGCAAGCATCCGGCAGACAGAATAGAGCGTGGTGATTGCGGCTATTGTTCCAATTATCGGGAGATAGGAAGAGCTTTGGGCAGTGAAAAAACAAGTCGTCTGGATCCTCGTTTTGATCTCAGTGGAGATATAATGTTCGAGAATTCCTAATCCCTCTGTTTGGTAAGTATGACAAAGGTCACTAGCTTGATTAGAAAGCAAGACAGCCCCATAGCTCGCAGCTGTCACTATCCCCGTCGAAAGGGCGGCTATGCCAAAGGCAACTCGATCACAACAATTAACTAACATGCTATTATCTCCTAGTTAAAATTAATTGTATCTATATTCTAAAAAATGGAAATAAAAGTCAAGCAGTTAACTGTAGAGTAAATTTTTTACTTTAAAAACTGAAGTTCACACGGATGGTCAGTCCATGCAGGGTGAGATCTCCTAGAGAATAGTCTTCAATATCAAGGATTGATCACGGACAACTGTACGTACGGTGGTATGGAAGGGCGGGGAACGAGTAGTTGATATGCTAGATCTCTGTACTGGACAAAAAATATTTCATGCATTGTAGCTCCTTGTTTGTGAGCAAGTAAAACACCTCAATAATCGCCTAAATTCCTCCAGTGAAACATCCCTGAAAATTGCATGACGTATTT
>JAAKFB010000017.1 GCA_011065235.1 Chlamydiota bacterium
GAGGGTCAACTCCCCTTTTTGCGTCCGAAATAGATGCCCCTTAATTCCGATGATATCGCCTAAATCCAACTTCTTTTCGATGAACTTAATCGGTGTTAAATCCCCTTTGAGCCCCGTCACTTTTGTCTCATCACGGTTAAAAAGGATCTGGATCTTTTGCATCTCATCGAGAATTTGTGCGAAAATATTGGTTCCCATGGGTCGAAACAGGACGATACGCCCAGCTACGCTCGCCGCGTCCGATTTCCCTTCCATCGCCTCATCAAAGCTAGCCACCTCTTGCTTGTCATATTTAGAGATCAGATCATGGACACTATTGGTTGGTACAAACTTGGCCGGATAGGGATCGATGCCGAGTGCTTCGATCTCGATGAGTTTTTCTTTGCGCGTCAGATACGCTTCGTGCTTGTGATAATCGGGCTCTGGAATCTCAATTGGGATAATCCGATTTTCCGCTTTAGAATCCTCTCCGATTTCTCGGTGCTCGCTATCTAGCAGATACATCTCAAATGCACCGCCACAATATTTCTCGATCAGCGCTTTCAGCTCTTTCAAAGCCTTTGCAATTTCCCCCAAAGACGTATGCTCGAGCCCTTCGATCACAAGCGCCGCATTTTTGGTCTCCGCTGTGATTTTGGTCTTGTCGCACTCGCGCCAGTTCCACGCTTTACAGGTCACCTCTTTGTCATCGTGGTAGATCACTTCCCCCTTCAGTGCCGTTTCTGGTTCATCCGCGCCAATTGCGAGAAAAGGCTCGTCTCCTTTTGCAATGCTGAGCCGCACATGTCCTTCCACATAATCGAGATCATCGGCCCCTGCAGGCAGCGTATGTTTCAAGGAGATGCTATTGTAGAGGTTGACAAGGGGGCTAATATCCGGCAGCTCTTTATCTTTTACAGCACGACGCAAAAGCGCCTCTGCAGAGCATCTGGTCGATGAGGGTTTATAGCCAAATGAGCGATACGCCTCGCGCCAATCGACTAGCTTAGCCACCTTTCCCAGGTCCATTTCCCCGTAGTGCTTCTTCGCGCTCGCTTCCGCTTGGCGCAAGGTTTTTAAAGCTTCATCATTTTGAGCCTGATTATTGACGCCACGCGCGATCAAAACGCCCACTTTCAGGTAAGGATACCGCTCCCACACCTCTTGATCAATTTTAATAGCCATTTGAGTATCCACTGTTGTCATCTAAATAATGATAAGGCAAAATTAACGAAATGTCTACTCACCAAATCGATCTGACCCATACCCTCAATGACAAGATCCCCACCTGGACGGGTAGGTGCAGTTTCTACACCAAAGTCCTCGCCGATTACAACCCCGCCAAAGTGATGCGCTATCAGATGAATTCCGCCTCTGGAACCCATATGGATGCCCCTGCTCACTTCATGCCCGACGGGCTCACTATCGAAGCGATCCCCATCGAAAACCTCATCGTTCCCCTATATGTCATCGACGTAACCCAAGAGGCTCATCCCGACTTCTTCCTCACTCCCAACCATATCGCCCAATTCGAGAAGGCCCATGGAAAAATCGCCCCCAATAGCTTCGTCGTGGCCTACACCGGCTGGCAGGAGCGCTGGAGCACCCCCCACCTCTACCGCAATGTCGATTCCGAGGGAAACGGACACTACCCAGGCTTCTCCGCAGAGAGCGCCCAGCTCCTCCTCGAGAGGGAAATCGCCGGCATCGGCATCGACACTCTCAACCCCGACGGAAATAACCAAGAATATCCGGTCCACTATGCCATCCTAGGGGCTGGCAAGTACATCGTCGAGAATCTGACCAATCTAGACAAAGTCCCCGCTTCTGGGGCCCAGGTGGCCCTTCTGCCCCTCAAAATCGAGGGCGCTCCCGAGGCGCCTATTCGAGCTGTTGCTCTATTAAACTGATTGCAAATAAATATATTTATTTTACCTTGAAAAAAAACTAAAAATAATTTATAATAGTTTTTAAATTAAACCATTTTTCAACATTAAGGAGAATAAAATGAGTGCTACCAACCTTCTCGCTGCGATTCCAGCTACAGTTCGACACGAGGAAATTTATCCAAAATTAAACAGTCAAAAATTGCGCCATCTTGCTCAAACTTGTGCAGTTTTAAAAAAGGATATTGTTTCATATATAAATAGTTTTAAATCTGAGCCAAACATAATAAAAAAAACAGAACGTCTTGAAGTTTTATTCGATTTCTATCGATCAGTTGAGGACTGCACAACATTAAAGCCAATTGATATAAATATATCAGAATTTTATTCTCCATTAGACAAAAAAATAGCTAGCGTCGCTCTTCCTATATTCGCCAGATTAGCTGGGCCAAAACGGATACAAGATAAAAACATCAACGATAGATGGTGGATAGAATTCAAAATACTTTCACTTCTAACTGAAGAATTAAGTAAAATTCAACAAATGCCAAATACTCCACAAAAAGCAGAAGCTTTAGAAAAAATTGCTCCTTTTTTTAAATTGCCGGCGAGTCAGGAGAAAGAAATTTTAGATGAAGCACAGCAAATAAAAAAAGAAATCGCTGAATCAGAGGCTTTCGCCTAAATAGCGGATCCCCGAAGATGTTAGACGAATCAGGGTGTCCCCGTTTTTCTTGATAAAGCCGTTTTTCGCCAGTAGCTGGACGATGTTGTCCACGCTGCGGGTGTGCTCGCTGAGGGCACGACCCACTTTGCGCTTAGGGCCCGTAAAGAAATATGTGTGGGTTTTTTTCTAGTTTTTGATAAAATGCGTCCTATGGAAATTAATTACACTGGCACGTCTACTCTTTTACACCCTTTCTCCCTGGCCAATCGTCACCTCAAGGTTGCTTTTGCAAGCTCAAGCGCGCAAACCGTCCAGGCCCTTTGGGACAGTAGCACTATCCGCTATGTCGATGCCAACTCCCCCAATTCTCTTTTGGGTAGAGTCAAGCACTTTGTTTTTGCTGTGATGGAGTATATTCCCTTTGTGGGGATCGTTGTTGCCTTTGCAGATCGGATCTTCAATGGCTATGTCAGCTTGCCTCCCCATCTCAAAAAGGAAGCAAAAGCAGCAGTTGAAAATACGCCTAAATTTAGAACTTATCATTTTATAAATGATCCAAGCGTCCGTCTCACTGATATTACGAACCGACCCGCCAATCTCCTATTTGAGGCTGTGTTTGGAAAGGATCCCACCACGCAGCCAGGCTCAGGTGAATATTTTGCTTTTCTACCCAGCGCAAAATGGGCTAGAAATTTCCTCTTTGGCCATCAGGGAGATAAAACTTTCGCTGTTTCCGCTAAAGGGAAAGAAACGGTTCTCTTCCGAAACGGCGCATCTATGGGGAAAAAGAAACTAGAGAAATATCTGGGGAAAAACACGTTCAATATATCGCTATATGAAATCCAGGCGATGCTAAACAGCCAAAAGATTTGCGTCTCTTCTCTCATCCCCAAGGATTTTTATCTTGGGATGAAAAAGGCCTTACATAACGATGGAATCATTATTCTTCCGGCAAACGATCACAGAGTTCCCACAATTGGAGAAATTATACGGGCGGAATATCGCCCTCCTTCTGCCTGGGAAAAAGTATCCGGCGTTCAACCTAGCCCAGAAAATCGCAGTTTGCATTACTTCCAAATTTACTTAAGGGAGATAAAAAAAGACCCGGCCCGTCATGGTTTCGTCACAGATAAAGGGATGCTCACCTTCGACCAACTGGAGTCCCTTACCCTTTATCAGTTAGCTGCAATGATTGTGAAAACAGAAGACTATTACCCTCTTGTGGAAGATGGTTATCGCCTTGCCAAGAGAACCGTTGGAGATAAGGACGCCATTCGTCTTATCAGTGCTTCGGGCATTCGTGGATTTTTCAACACTGCGAAACTACCTGGAAACGATAAGCATCAAATGGACTGCCTCATCATGAAAAATACCTTCGAAGCCGCCCTTCGTAGCTCCGGACAAGGTGGATATGCCGTTTTCCCAGCTGTCGGAATGGGCGTATGGGGTGGCGATCCAGAAGTCTACTGGAAAGCTTTCTTGGATGCTGTAGTATCCGGGGCCAGCGATCTCGATACGATCTTTGTGAATCCAGGCCACCAAAAATCACCCACGGGAGCTTATAAAGGCTATGGCGGTGAAGAGTTTGCATTGCTGCTTGAAGAGCACTTGCAAAAACATCCGAAAAACAAAAACTTGCGCAAGATCGTCAACCTCTATGATCGAAAAACCGATCTCATTCTTTTAGCTCGAAACCTGAAAAAAGCGTGTCCTGATAAGACGGTTTCTCTTTTCAATGCTTCTGACCCAGATGTCACTTTGGGCAGCCACGTTGGCGAATATGTCAATAATATGGGCCATCCCTCCACAACCGAAGAAAACTTTGCCGCTGCCGGCACAAGTGGCTTTGGTTTTGAAGATATTACTCATGTCTTCAAGGATTTAAATCGAGTCATACAATTTTAAACCTCTGTGGTTTTTTGTCTCTCAGAGACTCATTTCCAAATAGCGGATCCCCGAAGGTGTTAGACGGATCAGGGTGTCCCCGTTTTTCTTGATAAAGCCGTTTTTTGCCAGTAGCTGGACGATGTTGTTCACGCTACGCGTGTGCTCGCTCAGGGCACGACCCACTTTATAGCGGTCAATTTCATCTTCTTTAGCAAGCTCATAAATCTTCTTGAGATAGAGCTCTTCTTTGCTTTTCTTACGCTCGCTCATTTCTTTTTTAGCCGGGGGCCAGAGGGGGTGTCTTCGATCAAATAGCCACTTGAGGTGATTAGATCGCGCTGTTTGTCGGCCTCGGCCCAGTTCTTTGACTGGCGGGCCTCTTCTCGCTTCTTAAGAGCTTCGAGGAGATTGGTTGGAACGTCGAGATCTTCACGCTCGAAAGGGATGACGCCGAGAACGGCGTCGATCTCGCGAAGGAAGGCGAGCACTTTTTGGGCGTCTTGCTTGCCAAGGGCGTTTTGGTCGCAGAGTTGATTGACTTTGCGCACGAGGTCAAAGAGGGCCGCAAGAGCAGGTGAGATATTGAGGTCGTCGGCGAGAGAAGCTTTGAAGCTCTCGCGGGTGGCATTGAGGAGCGGGTCGATTTGGCCTTGGGAGGTGGAGTCGATCTTTTGGAGTCTGTGGACAAAGTCGCCGAGCCGCTCGAGGGTGGCACGGGCAGCTTCCAGCCCTTCTAGGGTGAAGTTGAGCTGCATCCGATAATGAGAATTGAGGAGCATGAAACGTACTTCGCTGCCGGTGTAGCCCTTTTCGAGGAGGTCGCGCAGGGTATAAAAATTGCCGAGGCTTTTGGACATCTTTTTGTGATCGACGAGGAGATGCTCGCAATGGAGCCAGTGTTTGACGAAGAGCTCGCCTGAACAGGCCTCAGACTGGGCGATTTCATTTTCATGGTGGGGAAATATGTTGTCGACACCGCCGACGTGGATGTCGATGGTTTTGCCAAGGATGCTCATCGCCATTGCAGAGCACTCGATGTGCCAGCCGGGGCGGCCTTTGCCAAAAGGGCTTTCCCAAAAAATTTCACCATCACGTTTGGGATCGTAAGCTTTCCAGAGGGTGAAATCGGCGATATTTTCTTTGTCGTATTCATCAGTGCCGACCCGCTGGGATGCGCCGGCTTTGAGCTCATCGATATTGAGGTGGGAAAGGCGTCCGTATGAGGGAAACTTGGAGATGGAAAAATAGATGCTCTCATCGGCGCCGCGGTAGGCGATCTTTTTGTCGATGAGGGTTTGAATGATTTCGATCATTTGAAGGACAAAGTCGGTTGCACGGGGGTAATGCTCTGCTCGCTGGATGCTTAGAGTATCGAGGTCTTTGAAAAAGGCTTGTGTGTAGGGCTCTGTATACTCTTTGAGGAGTTTATTTTCATGAATGGCGCCAGCGAGGGTTTTATCGTCGATGTCGGTGATGTTCATCACGTGATTCACATCGAAATTGAAGTATTTGAGAGTGCGGCGGAGGAGATCCTCGAAGATGTAGCAACGAAAATTGCCAATGTGGGCAAAGTTATAGACGGTGGGACCACAGGTGTAAAGACGGATTTTGTTGTCTTCGAGAGGGACAATCTCTTCTTTTTTGCGGGTCTCGGTGTTATAAAGTTTAACCTTCATACATTTCGTCCAATAACCGGTATTGGGTTTTGCCTGTTCCCGTTACGGGGATCTCTGCAATTTTGCGGATTTCTGCAATTTTGACAAGTCTGCTATGGCCCGCGTCTTTGAGGGCCCGATTAACGGTTTCACGGTCGAGGTCGTAGGTGCAAAAGACGATAATTTGGGGTTTTTCACTCTCTCGCCCACTAACGATAGCGACGATGGATGGCCCTTCAATCTTGAAAGGGGCCCAACCTTTCTCTTCGGAGAGTTTGAGTAGATCTTCTTCAAGACCGCCCAGGCTCACCATTTCTCCCCCAATTTTCACGAAGCGTTTCAGTCTTCCGGTCAACATCAAGGTTCCATCGGGATCGAGATAGCCCCTGTCACCGGAGCGGTACCAACGCTTGCCATTGATCTGAATGAAGGGGTCGCGCCTCTCACCTAGGTAGCCATTAAATACGCCTGGTCCTGCGATGCAGACTTCTCCATCTTGGCCCAATTCAAGGAGGTTGTCATTTTCGGGATCGATGATGCAAAGTTCGACACCTGTCACCGGCCTGCCGACTCCTTTATGGGGCTCGTCTTCCCGGTCAATGGTGACGATGGGGCTGCATTCGGAAATCCCATATCCCTCGAGGACGATTTTTCCTTTAGCTTTTAAGGTGTCTAAGAGTTCTTCGGGAGCTTTTTCTGCGCCTGTGACCACCATGCGCAGGGATTCTAATTGGGAATTTTTCGCCACGCGGAGCATCCCTTGGATGAAGCTCGGAGCGCAGCAAAAGAGGGTGGGTTTCCAATGCTCAATGTCATTTGCAAGAGAACGACTATCGGTCGGATCCGGGGCGTAGCACACTTTCACTCCTAATAAAAGGGGCAAGAGGCCCGTAACTGAAAATCCAAAGGAGTGAAACGGGGGCAAAACACCATATAAACTATCTTGAGTCTTAAATGTCACACACTGCATCGCGCCGCGCTGATTGCTCAACAGGTTGTGATGCGACAGGGGAACGCCCTTGGGAAGAGTTTCTGTTCCGCTTGTAAAGATGATGACAGCGGGATCGTCTTCTTTGGGTGGGTTAGGCAGTTTTTTCAGAATTTTGGAGGCCCTAGAAAAGCTCATCAAGAGTCCTTTGAGCTTGGTTTTGAGGGTGATTTTCCCGCGCAATTTTTCCATCAAAATGAGTAAATCATCCACCCGCCCGAGATCGCCATTTTCCAAGCGGCTTAAAAAGCGAAAGGAACTGAGAACCACTTGCAATGAGCAGATATCTGCCGCGTGCTCGAGATTGCGAAAGCCTGCTGTCCAATTGAGCATGACGGGGATTTTGCCCGCAAGTAGCGTCGCTAAAATCGTGACATAGGCTGCAACGGATGAGGGTAACATTATCCCGATATGATCGCCTGGCATTTTGCGAATCTCAAGTGATAGAACCAAACATGCCCGCTTGAGTTTTCGATAGCTCAAGACCCCCGAAATGGCATCTGCACATGCAATCGCATCTCCCATCCGGTCACAACTTCTCAGAAAGACTTCTTGGATGGTTTTGCCAGGGGGGATTTGGGGATCGGGGCGATACGATTCTTTTGGCCATTTGGATTTTCTGTTCGAATGAGTATGGATTTCTGTTTCTTTTTTGACTCCTCCAGCTGCTTGCAATAGATCGTAGACGGTCTGCAACTGGCCAGGGGCAAGTCCCGTGATGTCGAAGCGTTCTTCTAAAAAGACATAGAGTTGGGACACATCGAGTGAATCGAGTCCCAAATCGTTTGACAGATGCAAATTAGATGTCAATTCGTTGATGGGGCAACGGGTCATTTTCGACAAGGTGCTCAAAATTTGAACACGCATGTCGTCAGAAATGTGGACTTCTTTTTCAGGAGCAGCTTCTTGCGCAATGACTTTGGGCAGAGATTTTTTCCAAAAGAGAAAAGAAACCAATTTCACCGGCTCGGGTCCGTCTTTGTTGTACCAGTTTTCCAGCCACTGGTTGATCTGAATCTTATCCCCTTCCCGTGGGAAGTCGTCAGGAGTAAATTCGAGTTCCACTTTGATAGGGCGTCTGGGGGTAAAAAAAATCCCATTTTTGAGGAGAACTTTGAACCCATGCCAAAGGGTTTTGCTAAAATCGGGACTGTTGCCCGTGAGGGCTCGAGAAAAGGTACTCCCCCATAGACCTGTTGTCCGAACGAGTACGATCTTGGTTGTCGGATTGAGTTTAATCAAGTCGGAAACGAGCGAGGCGCCACCGATCCGTTCGTCCGGGGTGAGTTTCAACTTACCTGAGGGATAAACGAGAAAGTTTTCTCCTTCAGCAAGTTTTGCAATCATCTTCTTTTTGAGTTTTTCGACTTGACGCTCTTTCCACTTATTTGATAGGTCCATCGTGGGCAAGGGAAGGACGTTGACGAGATCCATGAAAAAGCGGAGTCCCTTTATATAGTAGAAATGCTCCACAACAAGAGGGCGTGGCTTGAATTGACGCCATAGTGTGCGGATCATGATGAGCGGATCCATTTCTGCAGGATGGTTGGGAAGAAAAAGGATTCCCTTCTCTTTGGACTTGGCGATTTTCGAGAGGCCTACTACCTCGACTCGATAGCGCAATGAAACGACGGCTCGAAACATCCAATAAAGAATGTGCAATACAAAATGACGCATAACGACCAAGAATACCTGTGATTTGACTAAAACTCAAGCACCCCTAAGAGACCATTATGCATTTAGGAAATTGTACAAATATTTACTCTGTATGCTGATGGGAACGATCTTTTGAAAATCTATTTTTTCTTTCAAAATTTCTTGTGCTTTTAATTTTCGCTTTTCAGGCCATTGATTCGATGGAATTTGATTTTTCAGATCTTTTGAACAATCTACACTACAGGCAAATATCCACTGTGGTGAAGGCATTTTTTTTTGATTAAGGACTTGCCCCATTTTCACATTAATAATCTCTTTTATCCTTTTCAAATTGGCAACGAGGTAATTTTTGATTTTCTCTTCAGATTCAGACTTAACAAGAAGGGCTTGAATTTTTACTAAATAATTAAAACTTAGCCGATGTAACGAACTTTGCTCATAAGACGTGCAGCTCGCGTCGATTTCCGCTCGTTTCAATCCAGCCATGATCCAAGGAAGAGCTTTATCTGCATATACCTGGATTGTTGGTGACTGAAGAAAGTATTCGATCCCAAGTTCCATCATGAAAATGGGATGACCCTTATTGACTTGTTTTTCAAGCCAAACAATGCGTTTTTTTGCGCTTTTTTCGGTCCAAAGATAGTGCAGAGCTTCTTTGTAATTTTGAGATTCCAACAGCTGATTCAAATTATTAACATTTTCTAAGCCATGATATTTCTTTTTCAGTGTAGAAATATACGCACCATTCCATCGCTCACCTACATATGCATCAACATGTCTTTCTAAACTATGAACAGCTTCTGGACGCAATTTAACGGTAACTGGCGCAACACTAGGAGCTTTTTTAAAGCAAAAAAATAGTGAGATAAAAAACTTCCCAATCCGCAAAAATCCTTTTTTCAGCCTATCAAAGATGCTCGTTTTTCTAGACACGAGAACATCCTGATACCTCAAAGGACTCTGAGGGGTTTGCATGTTTATTTGCTTGGTTTCATTAACAAAATTCAAAGATGAACCTTCTACTCTTTTTACCATAAAATCCTCGTCTAAAAAAGTGAGGTAAATTATGCACAAAAAATATCTTTAATGTCAAAAGGAAAATTTGACTAAATATCTCAATGGTAATAAATACATTCTTTATGGCTGATTCAAATGGGAAGCGTCCATTTTCTATCCATGCATTCATTGAGCAGACCGCTCAAATGCTGCGTGATGCCGCCAAATCTCTTCAAAAGAAGAAAAGAAAAGTTGCAAAAGAAAATGGCATTAGCAACACGAATAAAATCAGCCAAATCGCGCTCATGCTACGCTCTCAGGTTAAAAGGCGAAAAAATCGAAAGAAATCGAAAGATTAAAAAATCATTAACGATATTTTTTATTTGTGTAAAAATCGATCGATATCGATGATCGGAAATGTACAGCAACTCTACATAGTGAGGTGAGATATGGAAATACGACCAACAAGTCCATCTAGAGAATTAAAAGAAAGCGTTGCCCATACAACAGCGGCTGCTGCGGGAACTTATATCAATCGAGAAGGTAGGGAAGTGAAGGCGACCCTCGGCCCTGTAGATCAAAGTGCTGCACAGCGTGAGCAAGCCGTATTTTCCAAGTCTCTACCCGAAAAATCGTAGCGTTTTAAGCGCTCGATTTGCCAAGAAGAGCTTGAAAAGGTCTAGACCTACGAAGGGAATAAGACCAAACTTGATGGCATTCGCATATCCCACGAGAAGTGCAAGGTGTGTCACTCCAAAGACGTAGAATAGGGCATTGCCAAACAGCATGATTCCAAAAATCTTCGTCGGAGTTTTCTCTTGCATTTGTTCGGATAGACACCCTACCACATAGGAAGCAATCACAAATCCGACAAGGTATCCCCCTGTTGGTCCCAATAGGTAAGCAAATCCACATCCCCCATTGGCAAAGACGGGAAGTCCTAAGGCGCCTTCGAGAAAATAAAGCGCTGTCGCATAAGCTCCGCGTTTACCCAGAAGGACGGAAAGCATGAGGATGAGTGGAGCCGTAAATGAAATTGGAACGGGGGTAAAAGGTATTCGAACCGAAATCCAAGCAGAAAGAGCTAAAAGGATACTCGCTCCAACGACGATGAGAAAATCACGTGCTTTTGTCTGTGATAGTGCAAATTCCATTTGACACCTCCTAGTTTCTGATTATTTTAAGGCTTCTTGGGTTAAATAAACAGACCAGTTAATACAGGGTGAAGCAAATACGGGTTCTGCATGGGTGGACCAACCGGGAATGGAAGAGAGAAGGGTCGCTCCCTGATTTCCCAATTCAAGAAATTTATCGTGATCTGCAGAGATGTCTCGCCCTTCTGAAAATGCGCGATGAATGGGCAGGTGTTTTTTTAGGGTTTTAAGGCGCATCGCATAGGTATTGGTTGTGGAGGGTGTCGTGCGAAAGTGACAAGATTTCGTGTGAAAGAGCTCGGATTTGAGATCCTGATAGGCCTCATATTTGTCTCGGTGATCGAAAAGGGTCACGTAATCGGCTTTTGGAAGGGTAAATCCCTCGAGCAAGATGTCTACCCACCCTTCGCGGTGGAGGTAATCATCCTCGACGAAGTAAAGGATCGTCTCATCTGAAAGTTTCTTCTGCATCACATGATCGAGCAGAGCTATAAAGGACTTTCCCTCTGCTCCAGCATCCATTTCTACCACGGGAAATTGATCTTGCTTGTGGATGAAATGAGGCTCATTTTTCACATAGTGGGTATCGAGCAAAAATGTGAAGTTCACTTTGTCGAAATCGGCAGTTTGCATCAAATTCTGATAGCACTTTTCGTGGGAAAAGGCGGGATCTCGTTTTTTGTGGTTACTCGCATTGGAGTAGTAGCAATAACGGACAAAGACTTCGATTTTGGGCTTTCTGAAAAAAATCATGCGAGGCTCTGTTGTATTTGAGTGCAAATCCGTTTGGCTTCCTCAAAGGTGAGCTGCGCTATCGCTTCTTCAAAACTCACCCACTTGCCATCGCGGATTTCTTCAGGCTGCAAGAGCAGTGCTCCAGAGACAACCGCGGGAAAATAGTGGACTGTCTTCTCTACTTTTTCCCCAGGGCGATAAAAGGTGTAGGCCTCTGAAATGGGCTCTTCGCGGAGGAATTTTTCCACGTTAAGACCCGTTTCTTCTTTGAGCTCGCGCGCAGCACTCTCCCTGGGATGTTCTCGATCGTGCTCGGGCTTTCCTTTGGGAAATCCCCAGTGGTTGCCGTGCTTGTGCAAAATGACAAACACGCTCCAATCTTCTCCAGAATGTTTTAATGGGATAATGCCAAAAGACTCTTCGGTGACGTTTTTCATTCCCCCATCATGGGTGATAGGGAGCAAAAAGTAAAGCGGAGTTGTGACCCCCAAATCCAAACGAATTGGAAAGGGCTACGTCAATTTTGTGGTCTTCTGCTTTCGTGACGATGTCCAGTCCTTCGATCGCCTCTTCGGGATCATCGAGGTTAATCGTCGGATGGATTTTACCGGTCACGATCGCTTCGATCGTTGCAACAGCTTCGATCCCCGCCGCTGCACCTAAACAGTGGCCAGTCATCGATTTTGTCGCATTGATTTTGATGTTAGGAGCATGCTCTTGAAATGTCGCTTTAATCGCAGCGGCTTCTGCAAGATCTCCGCCGAGAGTGGCTGTGGCATGCGCATTGATGTAGTTGACCCGTTCTTTTTCAATACCGGCATCTTTGAGAGCATTTTCAATACTGAGTTGAACGCCTTTCCCTTCTTTGTCAGGATCTGTGATGTGGTAGGCATCACATGAGATCGCACCGCCCAAGTATTCGGCCAGAATCGGAGCTCCACGCGCTAGGGCGTGGTCAAGGCTTTCGAGAACGAGAACCGCACATCCTTCTCCCATGACAAATCCATCACGGTTTTTGTCGAAAGGACGAGAGGCTTTTTCTGGATTCTCGTTACGGGTAGAGAGGGCTTTGATTGCGACAAATCCCGAGAGTCCTAGAGGGTTGATGGAGGATTCTGCACCTCCGCAGAGCATCACATCGGCTACCCCATTGCGGATGTGTTCTGCAGCGGAATACATGGAGTAATTGGCAGTTGCACACGCTGTCGAAATGGAATAATTGGGGCCCTGGAAGCCGGTGTCGATTGCGAGAAGGGCGCCACCCATGTTCGTTATGATATAGGGAATGAAAAAGGGAGTGAGCCGTTTGTGACCTTTTTCTAGAATGGTCTGGACCCCATCATATAAGACGTGCAGCCCGCCCATTCCAGAACCGACAAGAATCCCGCATTTGGTCTTGTCGAGCTTGTCAAAAGCCTCTCCAGTTAAGCCCGCATCTTCTAGAGCACGTTTTCCCGCATATATGGTATAGCGAATGAAGGGATCGACCCGTCTCGCCTGCTTCTTATCCAGGTACTCGCCGGGATCGAAATCATCGATCTCTCCAGCAAATCTAGTGGGATAGTCTTCAACGGGGAATTTTTGGATCGGATGAATCCCACTTTTCCCCTCTAAAAGAGATTGATAAAATTTTTTAACATCTGTCCCGAAACAAGAGACGATTCCCATTCCGGTGATTACAATACGCTTTTTCATAGGCTATGATTTTAACACAAAATGTCAAAAATTTGCAAATGCTCTAATCGTTAATTTTTAATTTTAAATCGATGATTTTTCCTTCACGGAAAAGCTCTTCAAGGCGGTATTTGTCACGGAGCCCTGGCATGAATATATGAATCATGCAGTCGAGGTAGTCGATGACGATCCAATCCCCTGTCTGAAGTCCCTCTACGTGAGTGGGTCGTTCTCCCTTGTTTTTGAGGGTCTCAATAATTTCTTGAGCGATTGCGACTACATGCCGGTCTACATTCCCCTCTGCGATTAAGATATAATCGGTAAGGGTAGAAACCCCTTTGACATCGAGAGCAAGGATGTTGACACCCTTTTTATCGAAAATAGCCTGTGCTGCAGTATTTAATATTTCAATTGGCTCTTCTGGCATAAGCGGCTAGTATAGTCCTTTTTGCTCAATGTAGTCGAGAACTTTAGAGGGGATGAAATCCCTACAGTCTTTTTTTTGAAGAAGCCACTCACGCAAGTCTGTAGAACTGATTTCAACGATAGGGATCTCCACTTTTCCAGCGTTTACGCTTTTTTCGATGGAACCCCCTAATTTTGGGACTCCATCTCCGGGCCGTGTTCCGATCAGAGGAGGCGCAAGGCGAAGCAATTCTTCGACTTCTTTCCATTTTGGCAGTCCGAATAGAAGGTCTTCTCCAAGAATCAAATGGAACTGTTTAAGTGGATATTCTTTCAACAAAAGTTTGATCGATTCAATGGTGTAGGAGAGGGCCTGTCGTTGAAGTTCGAGATCCATCACAGAATATGCCGGTATTTCCTCGATTGCAAGTTCAACCATTTTTTTTAGCGCTTCATTGCATGCAACTGGAGGATCCCCCTCTTTTTCTGGAGAATAATTTGCAGGGGAGAAAAAAATGTGATCGAGCCTCTTTTTTTC
>JAAKFB010000170.1 GCA_011065235.1 Chlamydiota bacterium
TGAGCCCTGGCTGGGTCAGGACGAGGTCGGCAGCTGCGCGTGCGGCATCGGTGGCATTGCTGACGGCAACCCCGATGTCTGCCTGTTTGAGCGCGGGGGCATCGTTGACGCCATCGCCTGTCATACCGACGATGTGTTTGTTGGACTGAAGATGTTTGACAAGCTCGAATTTGTGCTGAGGATAGACTTCTGCAAACCCATCGGATTTTTCTAAAAGCTCTTCGCGCTCTTTCTCGCCGATTGTATCTGAAAAGACTTCTTTCATCGGAAGGATGTTGGTTCCGATGTCGAGTTCTTTTCCGATCACTTTGGCAATCGCAGTGTGGTCTCCTGTGACCATTTTGACCAAAACTCCCATCGAACGGATCTTTGCGAGGGTCTCTTTTGTATCTTCGCGTGGGGGGTCGTAAAGGGCGATGAGTCCGATAAATTCTAGGTTGTCACCGGTGGTTTTGGCAACGCCAAGTGTCCGCAGTCCTTGCCCTGCAAGCTCGTCGATTTGCGCTGTGATTTTGTCTTTGTCGGGATGTCCGCACATCTCCAAAATCACTTGAGGTGCTCCTTTAGAGGCAGTGAGTGTTTTCCCCTCTTTTGTAGTGAGGGTGACTTCTGTCTTTTTGTTTGTCGGATCAAAAGGAATGAACTTGGTGATTTGGAAATCGGAAAGGCGGGGGTCATCACCAAGGGTTTTAAAGAGAACTTCGTCAATCGTATCGCCCCCTTCCTTGGATGAGGCGAGGCAAGCAAAGAGCAAAACATCTTCTTTTGGGGCATCCCCGTAGGGAAAAATATTTTGCACGGTGAGCTCGTTTTTCGTAAGTGTTCCCGTTTTGTCAGAGCAAAGGATATCCATCCCTGCGAGTTCTTCAATGGCACTGAGTTTGGAGACGATGGCTTTGAGCTTGGCCAGCTCGTGAGCTCCAATGGCAAGTGTCATAGAAAGTACTGCAGGCAGCGCGACGGGAATACCTGCAATGACGAGGATTAAGATGAAGATAAACAGATTGCCGAAAGACTCGTGGAGGGTGTCGGTCACTTCGATTTGAACGAAGGAGAAGATGAGCAAAATGGCTGCGACAAAAAGTGTGGTAAAGATCAAAAAGTGGCCAATTCTCACGACGGCTTGTTGAAAGTGGGAAGTGGTTTTGGCCTCTGTCACAAGTTTGGCTGTTTTTCCAAAAAAAGTTTCGGCGCCGGTTTTGGTGACTACAGCTTGCATTTCTCCAAGTTTGACTATCGTTCCAGAAAAGGCCACTTCTCCAATTTTTTTATCGACGGGAAGCGATTCTCCCGTCAGCGTTGACTGATCGACCGTGAGATACTCTCCAGTTAGAAGCTGCGCGTCAGCTGGGATAATGTTGCCGAGTCGAAGAGAGATGATATCTCCGGGAACGAGGCCTTTCGCGTCTACTTCTTGCCATTTTCCCTCCCGCAGAGCGCGTGCTTTGAGAGCGAGATTTTTCTTGAGCTCTTCAATGGCATTATCGGCCTTATATTCCTGAAAAAATCCAATGGCAGCATTGATGAGCAGTAGCGCTGAGATGATGATAAAGTCGGGCCATCGTTGCAAAAGTCCCGATAAAACAATCGCAATCTCGATCATCCAGGGGATTGGCCCCCAAAAATAAGAAAGAAGTTTTAGAAAAGGACTCACTTTTTTTTCTTCGAGCTCATTTGGTCCATATTGTTTGAGTCGCTCGCGTGCTTCCATTTCTGAGAGTCCGCGAGTCGGATCCACTTTGAGTGTTTGCAGAATGTCTTCGCTCATTTTCCTCCCGTTACCATGAGTGTATGGCGTGCAATCATCAGATTCTCATTAGTGGGAATCACTTGCGTTTTGTTTGCAATGTCCAAAAATTCCAATCCTTTGCAGATTTCATCGCGAATCTCTTTTGCATGCTCGCCGATGCCTCCTGTGAAGACAAGCAGATCGAGTCCTCCAAGAGCTGCAGTGAGCGCTCCGATGGCTTTGCGGGCGATGTAGCAAAATAAGGTGATGGCATCGTCTGCTCTTTGATCGGTTGTGCGTAATTCTAAGAGTTGTTTCATGTCGCTGGTTTTCTCTGAAATTCCCATTAGGCCAGACTGATGATTGACAAGCGCATCGATTTGCGCTGGGCCATAGCCCTTGATGCGCATCAAATAGCTCAAGACTCCAGGGTCGAGATCTCCACTGCGCGTTCCCATCATGATCCCTCCGGCAGGGGTGAAACCCATTGTCGTGTCAATCGGCTTGCCCTTCAAAACCGCTGCCATGCTCGCTCCATTGCCGAGGTGGGCAATAATGATCCGCTTCGTTTTACCCTCTTCTCCCAGATGCGCCATGATGTATTCGTAGGAAAGGCCGTGAAATCCATATCGCTTGATCCCTTCTTTCCAGAGGAAAGCAGGGAGGGGAAAGTGTTGGTGGAGCTTCGGCGTTGCTCGATGAAATGCGGTGTCGAAACACGCGACTTGGGCCACTCCCATCCCATGGAGTTTTTTCACGACTGCCAACTCTGCAGGCAAGTGCAAAGGGGAAAAAGGGATTAGAGCTTCGAGCTTTTCAATGACAGAGTCGCTAATGCGCGTTGGTTTTGTAAAGAAGCTCCCTCCATGCACGATCCGATGGCCAACGAGATCGAACTTGGGGACTTTTTTTAACACCTCTTCAACGTCCTGCTTCACTTCTCCACTCTCCAAGCACTTCTCTTGCTCGTCATAGAGAGCGTATTTGAGAGAAGAAGAGCCGACATTGAGCGTCAAAATCATGCAGTCTTTCTCATATTGTGGTTTTTGCCCCATTTCCAATTGCGGATTTCAGGCAAGTCTTGGCCATGCTCATCCACATATTTTTGGTGCTCTTTGAATTTTTCTTCACACATAGCAAAGAATTTTTTCGCCTGCGACTCCATATGAGGCAGACGCGAAATAGCATTCATCGCAAGGTGAAAACGGCTGATTTTGTTGCAGACGACCATGTCAAAAGGAGTGGTTGTCGTCCCTTCTTGGATATAGCCGTGCACATGGAAACGGTCCTGGTTTGAGCGTCTATAGACCAGTTCGTGAATGACACGAGGATGGCCGTGGAAGGCAAAAATGACCGGGGCCGATTCGGTGAAAAGATTGTTGAACGCCTCATCTGTCAATCCGTGCGAATGGACCTCATTTGGAACCAGGGTAAATAGGTCGACCACATTGATCATCCGGATCTTCAGATTAGGAAATTCCCGTTGCAAATAGGTGATGGCAGCAAGCGTTTCCAAAGTAGGGACATCCCCACAAGCGGCGAGAACGACATCGGGGCTTCCCCTGTCATTGGAGGCCCATTTCCATGTGGAAATTCCCTTTTTGCAATGCTCTTCTGCTTCCTTCATCGAGAGCCACTGGGGCGAGGGTTGTTTTCCTGCAATCATGAGATTGATATAGTTCTCACTATTGAAACAGTGGTTAGACACACTCAGCAAACAGTTAGCATCGGGGGGAAGATAAATCCGTGCAGTCTCCGCTTTCTTTTGCAAAATGGTCTCGATGAAGCCCGGTCCTTGGTGGCTAAACCCGTTGTGATCTTGGCGCCAAGCATGGGAGGTGAGTAAGTAGTTTAGAGAAGCAATGGGCTTTCTCCAGGGCAGTTCTCGACAGGCTTTGAGCCATTTTCCATGTTGGTTGACCATCGAGTCGATAATCACGGCAAAAGCTTCATAGCAGGGAAAAATCCCGTGACGTCCCGTAAGTAGGTATCCCTCTAGCCACCCCTGACAGAGATGCTCGCTTAGCACTTCCATCACCCGGCCATCATGGGAAAGAGAATCATCAGAGTCGAGAATTTTTCCCAGATACATTCTCCCTGTCACGTCAAAAACATGATTGAAGCGGTTGGAATTGGTCTCATCCGGACAAAAGAGACGGAAATTATCGGGATTCATCTTGATGATGTCTCGGGTAAACTTGCCGAGCTCGCGCGTCGCCTCTCCGATCACAGCTCCTGGCTCGGGGACATCGAGGGCATAGTCTCGAAAATCGGGAACCTTCAACTTTTTAAGAAGAAGTCCGCCATTTGCATGCTTCGAAGCTCCCATACGGAGCTCTTTTTTCGGGACACAGCTGAGAATCTTTTCGATAGGTCTTCCCATCTCATCGAAAAACTCTTCGG
>JAAKFB010000171.1 GCA_011065235.1 Chlamydiota bacterium
GGTGAAAGATGCAAAAGTGCGCCGTGAAATCGCGACAATTACCCGAGCCTATAAGGATAAAAAGGAACATTTCATTGAGAATTTGGCGCTCGGCATCGGAAAAATTGCAGCTTCCGTCTATCCCTATCCGGTGATTGTGCGGATGAGCGATTTCAAGACGAATGAATACGCCAATCTCATCGGAGGAGAAGCATTTGAGCCGAAAGAGGATAACCCGATGCTCGGTTTTCGAGGAGCATCGCGCTACTATAGTCCCCGCTATCGGGAAGGATTTTCCCTCGAATGCCAGGCCATCAAACGAGTTAGAGAGAAAATGGGCTTTGAGAATGTCCTCGTGATGATTCCATTTTGCCGCACCCTTGAAGAGGCGGACCGCGTTCTGAAGGTCATGGAAGAAGAAGGGCTCAAAAGAGGTGAGCTCGAAATCTATATGATGTGTGAAATCCCCTCCAACATCATTTTGGCAGAGGAATTTGCAAAACGTTTTGATGGGTTTTCGATCGGGTCGAATGATTTGACCCAACTCATTCTCGGTGTTGACCGAGATGCGGAAGATCTGGCGGCTTTATTTGATGAACGCAATGAAGCAGTCAAAAAGATGATCCGTGAAGTGATCCAAGTGGCGCGCAAAACGCAGACAAAAATCGGGATCTGCGGCCAAGCGCCGAGCGATTATCCCGATTTTGCCGCCTTTTTGGTGGAGGCAGGGATCGACTCGATCTCCCTCAACCCCGATAGTGTCATTGGAGTCCTCAAAAGACTTGCCTGATTGTTTTTTAACCACAGAGTGCGCAGAGGACACAGAGAAAAAATTATTGTTTTGCCATATTTAATTTGTAGAATTAATAACAAAATAAAGAGAAGCTAGAATAGCAATTGCAGCAGCTGTTACAAATTGGCAAGAGTAACCATTTCGAGGAGTGGGTTCGTGGTGGACATGCGATTCATTTGTGAGTTCCTTAAGTCTGTCTTCAAATATGGAGTTAATTTCCTCATGAATTGAATCTTTATCAGATGGTATGTTCTCGAGAACCTTTAGTTGGATTCCATTTGTGAAATGGGTGCTAGAAATAAAGTCTCGATTAGTGTTGTTTTCAAAAAGTTTTTTCATCTGTTGATCCTGTGACAAATTTTGAAAATCTTCGAGCGACAAAGCTTCCTCTTGTTTTTTTTCTTTTGGACTTTCGATCGTAGGTTCTTCATGAAATTTATCTCTATACACAAAATGCTGTATGAATGTGGGATTACCTGTGTATGTCCTTGTAAGTCCATAAGGACCGCTAGATTGTACTTTCCCTACTCGAATTTCTATTCTTGAGTTGCTGTTAAAATAAAAACAAACGAATTGAGCTTGAGTATCTTTATTTAAACTAGAAGCAAAGTAGTTTAGATTTGCTAAAAGTTCATCTTTATTAGAGATGACAATCTTAGTAAAATAAGATTTAATGTTATCGGGGGTCTTTTCAAACGAAATATTCGCAGAAGAAAAAAACTTAGCCCACAAATTCGTATCACTTGCAAGACGGTTCCAATTTTTGCTTACACGAGAACATATCCCTAGTTCTCTAGGAGATAGATATTCCAAAAATTTAACTGCTAGTTCATCTGTCAATTCCATAGGATCTGTGATTTGACTGAAATTGTTGGTGGGATGCATTTGATTTCTCCATTATTATGGTTTATAAAAAAAATATAACTAAATTATATAATAAACTTTAATTTAAGTCAACTTAAAAAGAAGCGGTGAGCTTCTTTGGTTGATTGGTGGGGAGCTCGTAATTGAAGAAAAGACTCATCTCTCTAAAGGTGTGGGACTTGCAATTGGGGATATGCTCTTGGAAGTACTTGGTGCAGTAGAGAGGAGTTCGGCTTGGCCGAGCGATTATCCCGATTTTGCCGCCTTTTTGGTGGAAGCGGGGATCGACCCGATCTCCCTCAACCCCGATAGTGTCATTGGAGTCCTCAGAAAACTATCTAATTGAATTCATTCATGCCCTTGCCATGACTTTTTAAGGATATACCCTTTTTTCTTCATCAAGAAAGATTATTTACGTTATTATTCGACCTTTAACATTAAAGAATTTCCTTTGTGGGAGGTCTGAAATGATACGCGTTTTAATGACTTTGATCTGTTGCCTCTTTGCTGTACCTACTTTCTCTTATGACGAAGAAGCGAAAGAAGAGATTTTCCTTTCGACTCCTGAACAAGTGGCGACCCTAAGCAGCGAACAGAGTTATCTTGTGGGAGGTATCGTGAGTCCTTTAAGCGGTAGTCCCTCCCTTAGGCAGCACGATCTTGTTGTCAAAGGAGCGCAAGAGCTAATCTTAAGCCGAACTTATATGTCTCCCCATATGCCAGCTGTGCTTGCTCATGAAAAACAAAACCGAGAAGAGTGGGAGAAATATCACCTCTATCAGCACGTAGCCCACCATTACAAAGGATGGCAGTTTTATCCTCATCTCAAATTGCAATTCACTCCAAGTGAGAAACAAGTCCTCGTAACGGATCCAAGTGGCAGCACCTTATCTTTTTCTCTCAATGGTCCTGGTATGACCAATGCAGAGCTAGAAGGTGAACCCTATGGTCTGAGTAATTGTGCCGGAGAAACTCCCAGTGGCGCAAATGACCCCAGAAATACCCGGATTACTTACGATGACGGCGGAGTGCGAATCACAGTTTATGGAATCGATAAAGGGACTCGGTTTTATCGTCTTAACGGATGGGACTCAAATACAACGCAGCTCTATCTTCTGGAAAAGGAAATTCTCCCCAATGGAAAAATCCTCAAGTATCGCTATGAAGGATCGCAGCCCTCCTATGTAGAAAGCTTAGATCCAGAGGAGCGTTTTGTTTACGCTTCTATTCGCATCACAGGTAGCCCTTGGGAAGGGCACTGCCATTTCTTATCTTCTTCAGGCACGAGCGCAGACTACAATTATCAAAAAAGACCCATCCATATCGAAATCAAAGAGGAAACAAAGCATTGGTATGGAAATGATCGAAGTGAAAGAGAGTACAACTTTCTTTGTCCTCCTATTCTCTCTAAGGTAAGTTCTCCGAATTTTAGAAAGGAGCAGTTAGACTATTGTGGCCGATTTCTATTAAGTTCCTACGAAGGGAAAGAGCAACAGTTTCAGATTGTGAACAAAGGGTACGGAGAAGGATCAGGGCATTATCGTGTCCATCAATTGTCCTTGCCTGTTGGAGACAATGATGCTTTTGTCCCCGTTTATAAGCTTTCGTATCAGCCTCCAGTAGCAGGAGAAAAAGGCGGAAAAACCACGGTTAAAACAAGCGATGGAACCTCCACTATCTATCACTTTTCCAAAAATCTTCTTACATCAAAAATTCAATACTTTGGAGATGAGGGTGCTCTTAAAAAGGAGAAGATTTTTTCTTGGAATGACAAGAATTGGCTCAAAACCGTTGAGCTACGAGATGGGCAGAAAAATCTGTTCTATAAAAAATCCTTTGCATATGACCGATTTGGCAACCCCATCTTAGAAACGTTTACAGGAGATCTATCTGGTTCAGGTGAGATCGAATCCACTTGGACAAAGCGCACGTTTTCCGACGATGGAAAAAACCTCCTTCTCCGTGAAGAAACAGAAAATGGAAAAGTTACCTGCTTTTCTTATCTAAAAGGAACAAATCTCATCACTTCGAAGCTCATCAAGGATGGAAGCTCTATTATACGCAGGGAATTCTGTATCTATGATGATTGTCATAACCTCATAGGAAAAGTGTCAGATGATGGAAGAGGCTTAAATCAAGAAGATTTAACTGGTGTTACAGAGCGGCATAAGACCACTTATATCCTCAGGCAGTCCGCCCCCTTTCTCCACATGCCAGAGTGGGTCGTTGAGACCTATCTCGATTCAGGCACCTACAAACTTCTAAAGAAAAGCCATTTGATTTACGACGCCTGCGGAAATGTCGTCCAAGAAGAGGTCTACGATGCTGAGGAAAATTTAGCCTATACGATCGATAAGACCTACAACGAGCGAGGAGACCTTTTATCTGAGACCAATCGGATTGGGCAAGAAGCAACTTATAGCTACGATGCGAAAGGACACCGAATAACAGAAGCCAATTTTTCCAGAAGAGTTCATAAGATCTCGTCCT
>JAAKFB010000172.1 GCA_011065235.1 Chlamydiota bacterium
CTTCATTACAGCTTTTAATTTGAACTCGGGTGAGTATCTCTTGCGAACTCGTCCCATTTTTGCCTCCATTTCTCTAGGAGGTTATAAGCTTAGACCCTGGTCGGAATTTCTGGGACCATTATAAACAGACTGAAGCCGCTATTCGCGAGGGACGCCATTTTAAAACCACAGAAGCAAAGAAACATGCCTTAGGTGAGGGGATTGATCGTTACATAAGAGAAGTTATGCCTCGAAAACCTAAGAGTCAAAAAAAACAAACCGCTCAGTTGTTATGGTGGAAAGAGGAGCTGGGTGCCTTTACGTTTGCGGACGTAACACCAGCATTGATTGCGCAAAAACGTGATGAACTTGCAAATGGCATTACTTGTCGAGGACGCCAAAGATCCCCATCTACAGTAATGAGATACCTCTCAGCTCTAAGTCATCTCCTCTCGATGGCAGTTAGGGAGTGGGGATGGCTAGATGATTCACCTATGAGAAAAGTGACAAAACTTAAGGAACCTCGCGGACGCGATAGATTTCTTTCGAAAGATGAACTAGATAGACTTCTTGATGCATGTAAGAATAGTTCCAATCCTTGTCTCTATCCTATGGTTCTGTTACTAGTTTCTACTGGTATGCGCTATGGAGAAGCCGCATCTCTTACCTGGTCTTCAGTGTCTTTGCAACAAAAACGAATTACACTTAGAGAAACCAAGAATGGAGAAATCCGTGTGGTGCCTTTGGGTGACCAAGTTGTTGAAATGTTGGTTCAACTTGAGAAAATAAGAAGGTTGGATACCCTCCTTGTATTCCCTCCACGCATTTCAGCTAAGGTTCAAAAGCGAATCGATATTAGACATGTTTGGTTAAAAGCGTTACAAGTAGCTGGCGTTAAGGGGTTTAGGATCCACGATCTACGCCATACGGCAGCATCATACCTAACCATGTCCGGAGCTTCTCTGACTGAAACCGCCGAAATTTTGGGACATAAAAGTTTGTCACAAGTTCAGCGATACAGTCATTTAAGTGAGACTCATAAGGGTCATGTAATCCAAAAAATGAATGAAGTTCTTTTGTCATCCAACTGATAAAATTAGAAAATGGAAAAGGAAAAAAGCCAGCAATGGGCGATTTGTTACAAGAAGAAGTGGTGGAAGGTCACTCTTCCTTTTCGGTATTTAAATGAGCAAGAATATCCTGGAGAGATTTCTCATTTAGAAGAATTGGATCTCTCTAAATTAACGAAATTAGCAATTGAAGAAATTTGTAAAATACAATTGCCTAGTAGATGTTTTACAGGAGAATCTCTTGTTCAAGCAAAAATGAATGAAGTTCGTCATGTTGTGGAGCTCGAGCCCCACATGAAGCCTCTTAGCTATGAAGAGTATCTAGAGACACTTCGCTATATGAAAGATCCCTATAAGCTCATTGTGAAATTGCTTTGGTTTGCGAATGGGAAGATCCCTGATGGAAACTTCGTCTCTCTTCAATCTGTTTTAGGTCTCATGCCTTATGATGTTCAATTCGATGAAAGAGTGGATATTACTTCTATAAGATTTCATATGTCGAACAGTAGAACCTCTCATTATTTTGGTCATTTTCTCCCCACAAAACTCGCCCTGGAATTCAGAGAGTATTTTAATCAAAATTTTAGGCCTCCCTTTAGGTATATTTTTTCTGATGAGATAGGAGGTCCGTTATTTTCCCAAACCGTGAGTATGGCAATCAAACGCGCTGCTGAACGTGCAGACGTGACTCGGATGAAGAAGACTAAAGGTAAAGATGTGCTCCAGCCAATCAGGGCTTTGCATTTTCGCCGTAATTTTCGACCAGTCCCCAAAAAATAATCCCCCCTCCTAACACCGTTACCTAATTGCTCGTGTCTTGAGAAAAATTGGGCTTAATGGGGAACATTAACCTAAAGTTAACAATAACATGAAGGTGTTGATTGTGATTGAGCTAATAAACCTTGGAGGTATTCAACATGGCAATGGCACAACTATCTAATTCGGGAACTATGACACCCCAAGATGATTTTATTTCGATTAAAGAATTTTGTGAGAAATATCCCACTATAAAAGAAGGTTCTTTGAGATGGATTCTTTTTAATTCCAAATTTAATGGAGCTGATTCTTTTGTTCGCCGTTTGGGAAAACGTCGTTTGGTAATTTCTCCCACACTTTTTTTCACTTGGTTAGAAGAAAGCAGGAGAGAAGTTGAACAAAATGGATAATCTTTAAAAGAACAAGAGCCTGTCTGGAAACAGGCTCGAAAAACCAATAGAAGCGGATAAACTTACTTATGGCACAGACCAGTATATCATATTCATCACTCTTGGATCAAGGACAACCTTATCCTCATTGTAACCTTAGCGATAAAAAATATAAAGCTTCCCCTGCAGGGAATTTCTTATCTCAACAGGACCTGATCAAGGCCTGTCTTGACCACATGTCCCAAAATGGCTTCCCCATCGATGATATTCAGATTGATGAACAAATCCATCGTTTTTCAATTGACAGCAACAAAGGGAAGCCAGACGAATGGTATGTTGCGGGATCGCAGGAATTTCGAGGACGGCTTTGCCTCTGGTGTGTTTACGGCTCATGGATCACCAGCAAGCAATATCTGTATCAATCATTGAAGAATGATGAGCTGTATCATTTCTCCAAACAGGAGAAACAGGAATGGAATCGTATTCAGAAAGAACGAGCTGAAAAGATCCAAAAAGAGAAGAAGATCCAGCAAGATGAAGCCGCCATAGAAGCGAACAGGATCTGGGAAAAAGCCTCACAACAGCCACAAACTGATGGCCACAGAGCTTACATCAACCGAAAGGGAATCAAACCTTATGGAATTCGATTTGGGAAAAATCCCGCGGGATATGATGCTATCATTATCCCCCTAACCAATGTTGACGGTCAACTTCGTTCCCTTCAATTTATCTCTGTAAGGAAGGATGGCACGGTCTTCAAACAATTTCTCGCTGGAGGTGAAACAAAGGGCTTATTTCATGTCCTTGGCAGTTTTAACGATTCTGGATCTGCATATGTAGCTGAGGGGTATTCCACAGGATGCTCCATATTTGAAGCTACAAAAAGTTCTGTCATTATAGCTTTTAATTGCATGAACCTATCCCCTGTTATAGAAACCATCAAAAAAAAGTACCCCAACTGCCAGATCACCGTCGCTGGCGATGATGATGGTAATAATCCAAATAATCCCGGGCGCAATAGTGCCGAAGAAGCCGCAAAAAGGTATTTTTGCAACGCAGTTTTCCCTGAGTTTCCGTCTGATCTGATACTGACGAATGGGAAAATACCTTCAGATTTTAATGATCTGCATTCCCTGATCGGTCTTGAAGAGATATCAAGACAACTTGCTCTTAAAAAAGAGAAAGAAGTTCCCGAGGAGGAAATTCTTGCCGCATTAAAAAACAATGAAGAGGGAGACGCCCATCTATTCATCAAATTATTCGGGAAAAAATATGTTTATGATCACTCCGAAGGGGAGTTTTATTCCTATGATGGCAACCATTGGACAATCGATAAAAACCAGCAACGGCATTCAGATCTTTCAGTTATTGCAAATCTGTACCAGAAACTTTCAGAGAAGTTGGCTATTAAAGATAAAGAGCTCGAAGATTCAAAAGAAACCCGTTCGAAGGAACTTTCGAAGCGTGGATTTGGTCTGAAAACGCTTCGAAAACAGAAAAACGTATTAGAGATGGCCACAAAGGGCTCTCAGAGCCTTTCATTTAATGGAGAATGGGATCAATCCCCTGGCCTTCTTCCATGCGCTAACGGTCTCGTCGATCTTACCTCTGGCACCTTTCTTCCGTCCAAACAAGAGCGTTATATAAAAACTTTTTGCCCTGTTGATTATATTCTTGAGGCTCAATGCCCTCTTTTCGAGAACTTTTTGATGGAGATTATGTTGGGCGATAGAGAAATGGTCTCTTTCCTTCAAAGATTTTTTGGCTTCGTTTCTCTTGGGATTCCTCTAGTTCATGTTTTTGCAATCTTATTTGGAGAAAAAGGACGAAATGGGAAGGGAGTATTAATTAGGACTCTTTCAAGAATTTTAGGAAGGCTTGCATTTACTTTTTCTCCAGAGATGGTGCTGAAGCGGAGAAATCCCCCCTC
>JAAKFB010000173.1 GCA_011065235.1 Chlamydiota bacterium
TTCAGATCTTGAGGATTTTTCCGCAGTAGATATTCCTGCAATATCTACAAGGGAAAATCATCGAGAGATGAATCGATTTTTCCCTCGAGGATTGCCTAAGTTATTTCTTTACGGGCCCTAAGCTCCTAAACCATTTGCTGCAGCCCCAACAATGCTTCCTGTTATCAGCCCAGCTGAACATGATAGTGTACCTTGAATTGTCATCGCGATCCTTCTTAACTTTTGTTGCAAAAGACGAAGGATGCTTCATCAAAATATACTCCACTACAACTCTATGGAGTCAATGCTGCAAGAGCTGGCAAACATCCAGTAATACACAACGGTGCAAAAACTGGAGTGGCAAACCCCAAACACAGCGTGGTGCACGCTGCATAAGCCATCGGTCCAGCTTCTGCTCCTGGGATATTAGAAAGAACGAGAGTAAAAAATATAGGCATAGCAAACTTTCTAACTGTTCCTGCAACACTCGGAAGAGATAGAGTATATTTTCCTGTATTTACAGATGGTTTTTGGATAATTTGGCTGTGCATGGATTGTGTTATAGCGCTTGTTTTCATCTTGAATCTCCTAAAATTTTTGGTTAAAATTGATCGTCCAAATCTTTGAACAATCAAAAATATCTAAATTTGATTCAAATGTTATTTTTTGAAAGTCAGATTCAATCTGACGGATCGCCAAAAGGTTATTCCCTTCTTGCGCAAGAATGCGAGCGCGCTGCAAATAGAAATTCGATTTCTCTTTAAAATGATACGGCCTGAATAAAAGCGCAAGGTTTGCCAACGTGTAAATATGGTATTCTTTACTTGCGCTCGTTAATGGAATGGCCTTCTTTAAATAAACACTCACACGCGCATGATCTTTTAGATATATGGAAACTGTGCAGAGGGTATTGTAAAGCTGCATCATTTCAAACGTTTCTTGTGTGCTTGCAAAAGACGCCTCTATCCTTTCTACTAATTGATTCAATTTTGCTACACTTGGAGACAATGACCGAAACTCTAACTGGAGAAGATTTCTTAACGTTTCCAAAAGAAGGCTGTCATTGTTGGCATTCTCTGAAATTTCAAGGGCTTTTTGAAGATAGTATGCAGAAGCGCGTAGATTTCCCGTCTTCCACATGATTTCTCCTAAATTGTTCCAACCAATCCATGCACCCAAAAAATCTTCGTTTTTTGTCAGCATTTTGATCCCTGATTCAATGAGCTTTTTACTTTCCTCTACATCAATCCCACGAATTCCTGACACTGTACCGAGAAGGCATCTGGCTCTTCCAACATAATGAGGGTGTCTTCCTTTCCTATTCACGAAGGAAAAGTCAGTTTTTGCTCCCTCCCAATTGCCAAGAAAAAAGTGAGAAGCTCCTCGATTCAAATGACATCTCATTTTTTCTACAGAAAGAGGGAGCGTATTGATAAGTGAACTGGCTTCTGTAACACAGTCTGAAAACAAGCCTGTTCTCCAAAGGAGATGGCTATGACTAATCCGCGCTTGTAGATTGAGCTTGGCTGAAGTCCCTTTGGCTTGTAAAAGCCTTTTCACAAGATCAAATTCTCCCCATTCTAATAAAATTTCCGCAAGAAAAAGTGAGCTTGGAGTAAGTACAGATGGAGAGAGAAAAAGAGATGCCCCCTTCTTCAACTCATCTATCCCTTTTTGTCCATGATCATAGAGGACTTGAAAAGCAGCTTTTAAATTTTCATCCAATGTAGATTCATAACCAAAGCAGTTCATCGTTAAAACGAGGCTATGAGCTGAGATAAAATGATTGGGAAGCTCTTCACATTGAGCAAACCAATAGGATAGGGTTCGCTCTCGATCTAGTTCAAGTTTCTCTGATTCTACGATCTCTATCAAAAAATCATGGGATCGCCAAACCCCATCTTCTTGAAAAATAAGCCCTATCTTCTCAAGAATACTCAAGCTTTTGACTTCAATTGAAAACGTCTTCCTAAACAATTCTTCGTTGACGAATAATCCACAAGAATACACTGCAGCGATGGCTTTTTTTATTTGCTCACCTTCTTTAGGATCGAGAGTAAATTCTCTCATATTCTCTAATGCTTGTTTTAATTTAAGAGGATTCCCCTTTGAAACTAAATGAAAGATTTCTGTGCGCCCTTCAAAAGGCTGCGATGCTTCCACCAGTAACTTTGTCTCTTCCTTCGTGAACATAGGGATATTGAATTCGATAAAAAAGCTACGCAACTCTTGACTGCTGAGCTGCGTATCAAAAAGAAAAACAACTGTGAAAAGCTCTTTTGCAAATAACTCAAATATCTCCTTTATTTTTTGAGGATCCTCTCCTAGATCACTATCAAAAATGAGGACTGAGGTTGAATGGTAATGGATAAACTTTTCTAACGTGCGGGGATTTGAAATTAAATGGATGTGCAAAAAAGAAGATGAAAGCTGACGCGCAAGCGTTTTTTTTCCAGACCCGCTTGGACCTACTATACACACGGGCTTCCCACGATTTCTAACAAAGACGTCTTGCAAATCAGCAATCACCCGTGGCCGAACAAGTGTGCCTTTGTTTACCGAGGAAAAAAGAGAGGGGAAAAAATCAATAGCGTGTGTTCCAATATTGTACATCTCCGGATCGGGAAGACCGTTTCTTTTTAGCTCTTTTTGGATGTGGTGAAAAAAGACAGATGGACTACGATCCGCCCCTCGTATTTCACTTAAAGCTTTTAGTAGCGCATCTGTGAAAAAACCGTAATTGTTATCAACCGACTCATAGGATGGGAGGACACCTGAGGACAAAAGGCAAAAAAAACTTTTTTTAGAATTTTTCTTTCCCTGAATTTCCTCTAAAAATTTCGGATTCATGATCGAATTAAGCCGTAAATGACACGCATCGATAAATAAATAGGTGTTTGTTGTATTCAATTGACTTATTTTTTGCAGAAGTTCTTCGAGTTCAAATGCATTTTCCCAAGAATTTTCCTCTTCTTTGCTATCGGAAAACATCAGAAACGATTTTGGATAAGAGCCAGTAGTTCGGTATCCATGTCCACAGTAATAAAATACTAATTGAAAAGGATCTTTTCTCTGCGACAGTTTCTTTAGAATACGGTCAAGAGCTTCTTTTTTTTCAAGATCACTACAAAGCAGGGCAATATGAGACTCAGGAACCCCCCAATGAACCAAAGCCCGTGCTACACAAATTGCATCGGCTTGAGCTGCTGGAAGAGAAGGAAGAAGTTCAGATTGATACTTAGAAACTCCTATGATAATAGCAAAAACGAGCATGCGCCACCCATGAGACTGGAAACATCATACTCTCCTACTCTTTTTTTAATAAAGGCATCTCAAGTACATGAGATGTCTTTTACAAAATTATGGGCTCGGCGCAAATAGTGCTGCAAGACAACATGTCCATCAAAAAGGCGCAGCAGGACCAGCACCTGTGCATGCTATAATACAAGCAGAATATGTAAGAGGACCAGCTTCGGCCCCTTGAACAACTGCAGAAGCAAGAAGAACAGGCATTGGCAGTGCAATTTTGTTCAATGCTCGGGATCTAAATGGAATATTTTCCACTCTCTTGAGCAGTGTTTTGTAAGACCATTTCTTGTCTTCCTTGGCCAGAAATAGCTAATGATGACATACCCAACCTCCATATGGTTTTGGTTAAAATTTAATCGTTCCCATTTGGAACAGTCAAAAATATATCATCATTGTCATTTTTAGATCAAATTATTTCTCAAAATTTGAATTTTTGATCTTTTGAGATTTTTTCTCCATGACCTCTGCAAGCGAGATTTTTCCTTGTAATCTTAGCACATTCGCACGTTTTTGATAGATCCGAGCAAGATAGGGGTGAACATCGGATTGATACGCAGCTTGATTGATTTTACCTGCTTTTTCATATGCTTTATCCGCTTGTTGATATTCACGCTCTTCCAAAAGGAAATCTCCAAGCAAACGATATGTTGCGGCAACTGTGGATTGAGAGGAGAAGATCGATCCATACACACGTTTCTGCATGGCAATTGCCTCTTTGACTTTTTCAACAGCTGCAGTATATTCCCTCTTCTCTCCTAAAATGGCACTCTGTTCTCGCAAAATTCGTGCAATGTCAAAATGATCCTTCCCCTGAGAGATATCTTGAAG
>JAAKFB010000174.1 GCA_011065235.1 Chlamydiota bacterium
GTGTGATTATGTTGACATGGTGTAACAGGGTTGGATCTTCATCAGTGAAAATCGAGGCGTTATTTGCTTGGAGAAAACTTGAAAGAAGTAAAAAAAGGAAAAGGATCCGTTTCATAAACAGGTAGAATACGCAAACAAAAATTTTACTCAATACTAAACTCTTGTTTGGGATTGAAAAATATCCCTCTATGCGTCATAAAGGGATGCCAAGGAACTGGGTGAGTTTATGCAGCAGGCTGTTGAATCAGGCAAAGATAAAGTGAAGAAGATTTGCGAGATTCTTCGGAAAGAAACTCTGGAGCCTGCTATTGGCGAGGCTAAGGGGATTTTGTCCGATGCGAAAAAAAATGCGGATCAGATCGTTCAAGAGGCCAAAAATAAGGCCGCCAAGTTGATTGGTGATGCTGAGAGGGAAATTGAAAAACAACAGACGATTTTCAAAGCCTCATTAAACCAGGGTGCTCGTCAATCAATCGAATGGCTCAAACAGGAAATCGAGGGGCGGCTTCTCAATCAAAATCTCTCTGAAATGATTGCCAAATCGACGTGTAGCCCTCAGGTATTGGCCGATATGGTCACGGCTGTTGTGAAAGCTGTTGAGGATGAAGGATTGGAGACGGATCTCAGTGCGATTATCCCTTCGGCTGTTGAGGCGCATGCTGTGAACGAACTTTTGGGAAAAGAGGTTCTCGAGAAGCTCAAAGAAAAGAGCGTGCTCATTGGGCCCAAAAAGGGAGGGATCGAGGTGAAATTGCACAAAGACAACATCACGATCGATCTTTCCGAGAGCGCTTTGTTAGAGTTGATGACCCGCTATGTACGGAAAGATTTTCATCAGTTCTTTTTTACCAGTAAATAACGATGCATAACTACTATTTTGTTGCACCATCCTTGCCCGTGCTTGTGCTCGGAGAAAACCCGGAAATCAGCTTTGCAGAGCTGATGCAGCGGCTAGAGCTCAATTTGGACCGCGAAGACTTGAAGAAAATTGAGGTGATCCGCAGAGCGACAGACTTGCATAACATCCGTTCTCTCTATTTAGAAAAACCGCTCGATGCACACGGCAACTTGAGTGAAAAAGAACTCGACGAGGCTTTGCTCGTTGAGGCCGATTTGCCAGGCTATGTGTTTGAGTTTTTGGGCCAATTTGATGAGACGAAAGAAAAAGCACGCCATTTTTTTGGCCTTCTCTCCCGCTACTATGCAGAGGAGATTCCAAAAAATGAGGGGTTTTTGCGCAATCTCTTGGAGTTTCAGAGGGAAGTGCGCCTTGTGCTGGCGGCTTTGCGCGCAAAAAAAACAGGCCGTGACATCACCGAGGAGCTCCAATTTGAAGATTTCACCGATCCTTTCGTGGCTCACATTCTCGCACAAAAAGACATGGATAATTATGAGCCCCCAATCGAATACCAAGACCTCAAAGAGAATTTACGCTCATGTGGGGATGACCCCTGGCAGCAATATCAGGTGATCATGGAATGCGAATTTGAGCGGATTGAAGACATGAGCGGCTACCCGCTCTTTGCTCTCGATTGGATTTTGGGATATATTGCGAGGCTCATGCTCGTGGAAAAGTGGGCTGCCCTTGATCCAGAAAGAGGCAAGGAAATGATCGATAAGTATAAAGGAATAGCATCATGACAAAGACACTCGCAACTGGAAAAGTTGTAAAAGCTTTCGGGAATTTGCTTCACGTGGTCTTCGACGGTCATATCCGTCAAGGTGAAGTGGCGATGGTCGATCTTGGCAATGTTTCATTGAAGGCTGAGGTGATTGAAATCGTCGGTAATGAAGCGAAATTGCAAGTGTTTGAAGACACGAGGGGAGTGAAGTTCGGCACCCACGTGGAATTTTCTACTCAATTGCTCGAGGCAGAACTCGGACCGGGCTTGCTCACTTCGATTATTGATGGTTTGCAAAATCCCTTAGAGCAAGTAGCAAATGCGACGGGTCTATTTTTGACAAGGGGCACCTATTTGCCTCCTCTCGACTACAAACGGCACTGGGATTACCATCCCATAGCAAAAGTGGGAGATGTCTTGAGTCGCGGAGAACACTTGGGGCATACGATGGAGGGGCGTTTTCACCACTACATCATGGTCCCATTTTCCCTGCGAAGAAACTACAAAATCACCTGGGTTGTGGGAGCGGGTTCTTATCCCATTGATACGGTGGTCGCCAAGGGCGTGGATGAAGAGGGAAATGAGCATGCCTTCTCGATGGTTCAAAAATGGCCGGTGAAAGCGGCGCTGCTTGAGGGTCAAAAGGTACGCGTTGAAAAAATGATGGACACAGGTCTAAGAACTATGGATACCCAGTTTCCCGTCATGAAGGGGGGAACATTTTGCGCTCCAGGGCCGTTTGGTGCTGGAAAAACTGTTATGCAACACCACCTCTCCAAATATTCTTCAGTCGATATCGTGGTTTTCGTGGCTTGTGGAGAAAGAGCGGGAGAAGTGGTCGAAGTACTGCGCACGTTTCCCCATTTGAGTGATCCGCACACGAATGAACCTCTCATGAATCGGACTGTGATCATTTGCAACACCTCTTCGATGCCGGTTTCTGCGCGTGAAGCGTCGATCTATATGGGTGCAACCATTGGTGAATACTATCGACAGATGGGACTCGATGTCCTTCTTTTGGCCGATTCCACATCGCGATGGGCACAAGCGATGCGTGAGATGTCGGGCCGCTTGGAAGAGATTCCGGGAGAAGAGGCATTTCCAGCCTATTTGTCATCGAGAATTGCCGCTTTTTACGAGCGCTCGGGCGTTGTACAGCTGCCAGATGGAAAGACCGGATCCCTCACGATTGGAGGAACGGTTTCTCCAGCAGGTGGAAACTTCGAAGAGCCTGTGACTCAGGCGACGCTTGCCGTTGTGGGAGCTTTTCATGGTTTATCCAGAGCTCGATCCGATGCGCGCCGCTACCCCGCCATTGACCCTCTCATCTCTTGGAGCAAATATGTCGAAATGGTCGGCGATGAGCTCGATGAAAAACTCAAAGGATGGGGTCGCCTCGTCCGTCTAGGAGAGACGATTTTGCGCGATGGCGATGACATTGGCAAGCGGATGGAGGTCGTTGGAGAAGAGGGGATTTCCATTCACGATATGGTCATCCACTTGAAAGCCGAACTCTACGACTTTGCCTACTTGCAGCAAAACGCATTCGACAAAGAAGACGCCTATTGCCCTTTAGAGCGGCAGGTGCCTCTCTTCGAATTGATCGGAAAGATCTTTGAAGGGGACTTTGTATTTGTTGATCACGACACTGCGCGTTCTTATTTTTTGGAATTGCAAAATGATATCAAAAATATGAACTTCATGCCTTTTGGTTCAGAGAAATACCACCAGGCATATGGAAAAAATGAACAAAAAATTAACAAGCAGATTCAAGCCTGATGAAAAAAACATACGATCGGATCGTTGACATGCGGGGCAACCTGCTCACAGTACATGCAAAAGATGTGAGTCTTGGGGAAATGGCCCGGATATATAAACGTAATGGAGAGAGCACCTATGCATCGGTCCTCAGCATCGATCATGAGCTCGTCACTCTACAATGCTTTGAAAATACCCGTGGAATTTTCACAAACGATCGGGTTGCATTTATGGGCAAGCAGATGCAGGTAATCTGCTCCGAGTCTTTGCTCGGACGTCGGCTCAATGGTTCTGGCGAGCCTATCGACAATGGCCCCCTGATTCAAGGTGATGAGATCGAGATCGGCTCTCCCTCTTTCAATCCAGTCCGTCGGATCATTCCTCACCAGCTGGTTCGAACCAACATTCCGATGATCGATGTCTTCAACTGTCTTGTTAAATCTCAAAAAATCCCGATTTTTTCGATCGCAGGAGAGCCTTATAACCCTTTGCTCATGCGGATTGCCAACCAAACCGATGCCGACATCGTGGTGATCGGGGGGATGGGTCTGCGTTTTGATGACTACCAGGCTTTCATTGACAATGCCGAGAATGCAGGTTCGATAGAAAAAACGGTGATGTTCATCCATAAAGCGACCGACACCGCTGTGGGGTGTTTGCTCGTTCCTGACAGGGC
>JAAKFB010000175.1 GCA_011065235.1 Chlamydiota bacterium
ATCACTGCTTTATATTCGGGGTGTCCTTCTTTTTTCATTAGCGCTCCAAAAAAAAATACTATCTTCTCTTTCTATCAGAAAAACTGATTATCTACAAACATTCATCTAATATTCGTGCCCGAGCCCGCGCCCGTGTGCGTGCCCGTTTTTATTGCTTCCTCGCGACGTAGGCCATCTTGGCTGAACGCAAGCCTTCCAACACCCCTTCTTCATAGCGGAAGAACGGGTGGTTCTCCAAAGCGGGAAAATCGTTGGGCTGGAGAACATCTTCGCGGGTAATACGAGGGACAATTTTTTCTGCCAATTTGAACACTTTTTCCTCTTGCAAGGCGATCATTTCATCAAATAATTCTTCCGACATTTTCTATTCACTCTTTAATTTTCGGGTAAGCACGCGGGCACGATTGATTTTCGACGCTTTCTAAAAAACCCCTTCAAAAGATTCCCCGCCTCTTCCTCGCAAACGCCAGAGGTGACCTCTATGGAATCGATCGGACGGGATCCATAACGCAAATCCGGCGCCCCGTACACCAATCTCTGGATCCGAAACAGAGTCATTGCTCCTGCGCACATCGCGCACGGCTCCAGCGTACAATAAAGCGTACATTCCAATAAACGCCAATTGTTTAACTCTTTAGCGCCTCTTTGCAAACACAAAAGCTCTGCATGACACGACGCATCGCCATTTTGTTCAACCACATTATGTGCACGAGCAATGATTTTCCCATCGGAAACAAGCACAGCACCCACGGGCACTTCTCCGAGAGCAAAAGCTTTTTTTGCCTCGAGAAGGGCCTCTCGCATAAAATTTTCATCATCACTTGACATAAGAGACCTTCTCTCCATAGCTAAATAAGAGCCCTTCAGAAAAAGTCTCTAACTTTTAACACTTGGGTTTAATTGTTTTGCCATGTTACCATGAAGTTTTGCAATGCACAACATGTGAACAAATTTCAAATTGTCATTGAATTGAAAAACTGAATTGTTTACAGTAATGTTTACTTCTAGAAGGAGATTTTTAAATGTCACTCGATAAAGGTACAAAAGAAGAAATCACCAAAAAATTTCAGTTGCACGAGAAGGATACCGGTTCCGCAGATGTCCAAATTGCCATTTTAACTGAGAGAATTGCAGAGTTAACGGAACATTTAAAACTCGCCCCGAAAGACCATAGTTCCCGTTTGGCTCTTCTCAAACTCGTCGGACAACGACGAAAACTTTTAGATTATTTGAATTCTACGGACACAAAGCGCTATCAAAATCTTATTGTCCGCTTAAATTTACGCAAATAACATCTGCCCTTAACACAGCCTTAACAAACGGCGAGCATTTGCTCGCCTTTTGTTTTGCCTCTAAAGATTTTTCCTGTTAACCTGAATGGTAAATGTCAAAAATTCAGGAGAAGTATGAATAAAGAATCGATTAACGTATCTGTCGGCGGAAGAGAGCTCACATTTGAAACCGGCAAAATCGCCCGCCAAGCCAACGGCTCCGTCATCCTGCGATCGGGCGATACCATGATCCTAGCGACCGCCTGTGCAAGCGACACCCCCCTTTTAGACGTCGATTTCCTCCCCCTTAGAGTAGACTATCAGGAAAAATTTTCTTCGTCGGGTAAAACACTCGGAGGCTACCTCAAACGAGAAGGCCGCCCCGTAGAAAGAGAAATTTTAACTTGTCGTCTCATCGACCGCCCTTTGCGCCCTATGTTCGAAAAAGGCTGGTTCCACGACACTCAGCTGATCTCCTATGTCCTCTCCTATGATGGAGTCCATATGCCCGCACCTCTCGCGATTTGTGCACTCTCAGCCGCCCTTGTGATCTCCGATATCCCCCTTATCAAGCCCGTCGCAGGAGTCCAAGTCGGACTCATCGGCGAGCGCTTTGTCGTCAATCCCACCCTCCAAGAGATGGAAAAATCCCGCCTAGACCTTCTAATCGCAGGGACCGAAGACGCCATTCTCATGATTGAAGGATACGCAGACTTCCTCACAGAGGATCAAGTTCTCGAAGCGGTTGAAGAAGGGCATAAGGCCATTCAAGAAATTTGCATCAAACTCAGCGACTGGCAAAACATGATTGGAAAGCCAAAAAGACTCGATACCCTCCGCCTCCCCTCTGAAGAAATTCTCAAAGATGTTGAAGGCTTTTCTGCAGCAAGCCTTGAAAAAGCCATCCGCATCGTCAAAAAACAAGAACGTGAAGAGCAAATCAGCACTATCAATGGCGATCTCCTCTCCAAGTACTGTCCCGAAGAGGGAGACACTGTCTACTCCAAAAATGAGCTCATGGCCGCCTTTAAAAAAGTGCAAGCACGCGTCATGCGCGACATGATCCTCAACGATAAAGTCCGTTCTGATGGGCGCAAAACCGATGAAATCCGCCCCATTACTATCGATACCGGCTACCTTCCACGCACACACGGAAGCGCCGTTTTCACCCGCGGAGAAACGCAATCCCTTGCCGTCGCAACTCTCGGTGGAGAGACCATGGCCCAGCGTTATGAAACCCTCGATGGAGATGGTGGTCGTAGATTCTACCTCCAATACTTCTTCCCCCCCTTCTCCGTCGGAGAAGTTGGGCGCTTTGGCCCTCCTGGAAGACGAGAAATCGGCCACGGAAAACTCGCTGAAAGAGCGCTATCCGCAACGCTTCCCTCCCAAGACGACTTCCCCTACGTGATCCGCCTCGAGTCGAACATCACCGAGTGTAACGGATCCTCTTCAATGGCCTCCGTATGTGGTGGCTGTCTCGCAATGATGGATGCCGGGGTTCCGATCAAACACCCAATCGCCGGGATTGCCATGGGACTCATCCTCGAAGGAGAACACTACGCCATTCTATCCGATATCCTCGGAACCGAAGACGCGCTAGGAGATATGGACTTTAAAATCACCGGAAACGACTCTGGCATCACCGCATTCCAGCTCGATATCAAAATCGAAGGAATCACCCCCCAAATCATGCGAGCTGCGCTGCTTCAAGCAAAAGAAGGCAGGCTCCACATCCTCCAAAAAATGCTCGAAGCGTGCCCGAAACCGAGAGAGCACCTCTCCCCTCATGCACCGCGCATTGACACGATCCGCGTCAAGCCAAGCAAAATAGGCACCGTCATTGGTCCTGGGGGCAAACAGATCCGCGCTATCGTGGAAGAGACCGGTGCTGAGGTCAATATCGATGATGACGGCCTCGTCAGCATCACCGCCACCTCTCACGAGGCAATGGAAAGAGCCAAACAAATCATCCACGACCTTACAGCCGAGGTGGAAATCGGAAAAACCTACAAAGGGAAAATCGTCTCTATCAAACCCTTTGGTTGTTTCGTTGCAATCTTCAGTGTAGAAGGACTTTGCCATATCTCCGAGCTTTCTCACGAGAGAATCGAAGATATCAACAAAAGCGGATTTAAGGAAGGGCAAGAGCTCGAAGTGAAAGTGCTTGATATCGATGACCGAGGCAAAGTCCGCCTCAGCCACAAAGCACTGCTCCCCGCGCCTGCCAAAAAATAGCCGATAAGGGCCTGTAAAAAAACAACCTGAAACTAGGGAAATTGATAAGAGGTTTCAGGGTGCAAAAGATGTCGATGAAAATTCACAGAGTGAGACTAGCAATTCAACTTGTCCCCTATCCCTTCTATGGGCTAGCTGCACGAAAAATCTACTTTGCTTCTCTCGTCGGAAAGGTGCATTTACACCTTCCCTTCCTCAAGAATCTTGTGTCTTTTCCGCTCGCTCGCGCCCAAAGTAGCGATAGGGGACAAGTTGAATTAGTACAGCATATACTTGAGGTCACTACTTCTCTTTTTTTATTCTCGGGCCACTTCCCCCGTCATTAGGAGGATCTTTTCTTTTAGTGCCTCGGTCATTTTCTTCATCGCTAGATACAAGGTCTAAAACAGCTTCTTTCTCGCTTACAAGTTCTAGAGAGGGCATAGCTTCTCTATGGATTTGATTTAGCTTTTCCAGGATCTCATTACTAGGATTTAATGCACGTAGATTAGCTTCCTCTTCAGAAAAGTCTTTATTGTG
>JAAKFB010000176.1 GCA_011065235.1 Chlamydiota bacterium
AACATCCTTTAACTCTGATTATGAATGGAATCTTTTGCTCAATCAGGAAGTCAAACCATTCTTCTCCTACGAACTCACGATCAGCAGTGAAAGCTTCAATTCTATTGACCCCGAAGCGCTGCAGGACCCGCTTTAAAATCGTAATGCGCTCTCCTGTGGTCGAATTTCCCTCAAGATCCAAAGCAGCCCAAAACAGAGGAATGCTAATACCCTTGTAGGCTATCGAGAGCATCAAGATGTTAATGGGTGTTTTACCCCACTTCCAATTAGTCCTATCAAGGATCAAAAGCCATTTTCCTTCCAACGGGAATAGTTTGACCACTATGAGGGCAATAACGCTCATGTCGAATGAAAAGCAGGTGAAAAACCGACATATCCTGCGGTAACACGATTCTTCTTTGACATCTGTTTGAAAAGCAGCGGCTATCTGAGTAAGATTTACTGTCCTAACTTGGAGGAGAGCTCGGAGGATTTGAACTAGGCAATGTAATCTAGCCTTGTTCCAATCTAGAAAATGGAATAAAGTATTATGCAGTTCGCTGATGTGTTTCATTGTACCTCACTGTTTGAAAATCAATGAGATATGATTGCTCATCAGCGAGCTTTTGTCATCAAATTATTTTTTTGTCCAGTACAGAGGGTTTCAATTAAAGAATCGTTGATATAGTTAAGCCATCTTGGAAGATCCCCAATTAGAGATGCTGGGCCTGGATATCCTCCGAAGTAGATATATTGATTGATATTCCAGTTAAAAAAATCATGCATTTCTTGAAGAGACCAATGAGTGATATGAAGAATTTCAAACCGACCAGCAAGGCTTTCAGTGAGCCCTTTTTGCATGAGCCATGGGGACGATCCCAAAATGACCACTTTAAGATCGATCTTATTTTTCGTATCCTGATCCCATAATTTTTTCACTAAAGAGGACCAGTTTGGTATTTTTTGAACCTCATCGATGATCAATAAAGCAGATTTTTTCTCTTTTACAAGTTGTCGGGCAATTTCCCACTGCATCTCAACCCAAGGCAAATCTTCGAGTGTTGCAACATCAGCAGAGCAGTAGTGTGTGCATAGGCGTAAATGCTCTTCGAGATAAGAGGCTAATGTTGTTTTACCCACCTGCCTTGGTCCTAAAAGAACCTGAATAAACTTTCTGGGCTCCTTTATTCTTCTCTGGAATTCTTGATATATTAAACGGGGCTTCATTCCAAATCTCCAATTTACTCAGTCTATTGAGTAATTTTACTCAATACATTGAGTAAAATCAACCCATAAACTCTAGAAACTGTGTATCAATGACTTATGATAAATTTCCTAGTCCAACTTCTTGGATTTATGCCGTTTCTCTAGTCTTTGTAGAAAAATCAAAGAATCGCGAAGCGTCTCTGCGTGCTCTGAGGTTTTACCCTCTTCGGATGCTGCCACGAGTATAATATGTTGTTTTTAATCTGAAACTTCATCGACTTCCATTCCCCCTAGAAGACGAGACATTTTCACCTCAGTAGTTATGGGGTGCCCGAAAAGAGAGCTGAAAATGGTTTCTATTGGGTTAACTTCGAGTAAAACCTTCGCTGGATTGCGAGGAGGCTTTGGGTTAATCAAGTCGTAAATTTCAGATGGAATAGAGGTGATTTCGTTGGAGCTTAAGTCAAGTTCATTTAACGAAGGCAATTTGCAAATTTCAGGTGGAATAGCTTGGATTTTGTTGTTGCTCAGCGCAAGTGTTCTTAACGAAGACAGATATCTAATCTCAGGTGGGATTTCGGTGATTTGGTTATAAGGTAAGTACAATTCTTTTAACAAAGACAAGTTGAAAATTGGAGATGAAATAACAGTGATATAGTTCTTGTTCAGACCAAGAGATTTTAACGAAGTCAATTTGCCAATTTCAGGTGGAATAGCTCGGATTTTGTTTTGGCCCAGAAAAAGTTGTGTTAACGAAGACAATTTGCCAATTTCAGGTGGAATAACGGTGATTTTGTTATGCTCCAGCTCAAGTATTCTTAACGAAGACAATTTGCCAATTTCAGGTGGAATAGCTATCAACTGGTTTGATGATAGTTTGAGCTTTGCTAACGAAGACAAGTATCTAATTTCAGATGGAATAACGGTGATAAAGTGGGCGACCAGCTCAAGAGATTTTAACGAAGACAAGTATCTAATTTCAGATGGAATAAAATGTAAAATGCAATTTATTTTTTTTGGATCTAGTTTTGTCATCGAAGACAATAGATTCTTATTTTCTTCAAGCCAATGACTTGCTTTTTGCGCTAAAATGATCATTTCTTGAACTGTTTCTGGTCTTGACACGGCCTCGGCCCCATCTGGTTTAATTTTGGTGCCCCAAATCAAATTTTCGAATTTTTCATAGAATGCTGTCGAGTTATCTTTACTAATCATCGAGAATAAGCCAAGCACATCACTCGAATAGAAAAATTGATTACGCAAAATGAGTTTTTCGATTGTTATGCATTTACAAAAAAGTTCAGAAATCTTCTCTATTAGGAGGTCGTTGTAGGGAAGGTCATTCTTCCAACATTCCCAATCTCCAAGGCAATGATATTCTGTGATTTGTTTCTGTGCGTTTCTTTTAGATTCTTTTCTGATTGGGACACCAATTTTACCAGCAATTTTTTCCCAGGCTACGTCGCATTTGCTTAATGAATTCAATCTTCTATTAACGCAGCGTATCTGATTTAATTCAGGAAAATCTAAGTGAGATAAAACTTCAGCTATAAGGTTATCTGTCAGCAGTTCTAAGGGAAATGACCCTCTAGAATCCTCTATAAGAGCTAAAATACCCTCTTTTAGCTCCTCAGGAATACTCCATTCTGATTCTGAAGGAGAAGTAGGCGCTGTTTTTAAACGTTTTTCCTGAGATTCTTCTCCATCTAGAACAGATGCTGATCGCTTATGCGGATCCCCTCCTTCATCTAAAGAAACATACTCTGGAACTAAATGGTTACTATTGGAAACTGACATTGCTTCACCTTTTTTAATCTTTATGGGGATAATTATACAACAAAATAGGTTTAAAAGTCAATTTTTTTTTGTAAAGTTCGGTAGGGGATAAGTAATTGACACACAGGCGCTTATTGGGCTGAGATGGATCGGAGATCGGATCATTGACGTCCTAGAGTTTGGAAGAGAGTACATCTTAGTACCGATTCTGGATGCGATCAACAAGGTCGCAGCACTTGCATGCCAATATCTAATTGAACCAGCTCTTAATGGGCTGAGATGGATCGGAGATCGGATTATTGACGTCCTAGAGCTTGGAAGAGATTATATCTTAGTACCGATTCTGGATGCGATCAACAAGGTCGCAGCACTTGCAGGCCAATACCTAATTGAACCAGCTCTTAATGGGCTGAGATGGATCGGAGGTCGGGTGATTGATGTGCTAGAATTTGCAAGAGATAATTTTTTAATTCCTCTTCAAAATATAGTGCATGCTGTCATGAAAATTGCAATGGATTATTTTCTACTGCCTGCTTGGAACGTGATCGTAAAGACTGCGCTGCTTGCCAACGTCTACGTAATCCAACCGACGGTTGACTTAGCTTGTTACATTGGAGAGTTAGGACATGCAGCTGTAGCGAGCGTAGCGCGCGTTGCGTACGCCCTCTTTAATGGCATCTCCTCAGCTGCTGTGCACCTGTATGAGGCGATCAAAAGAGATTTGGTAGCTCTCTTCTACGCCTCTACCTCGGATAGCCCTGCAGCAGTGCTTTCTGCTAGGCACTAAAATTATTTGCTTAGAGATTGTAGTGTGAATTTAAGCACGTTTTTTGTTGAGTAGATTTTCTTAATTTTCTCTCGTTGATTTCTATATTTTGAAGATGTCAGATCTTCTTCTGAAACTTTGTAGACCAGAGCGCTGAAGCGGTAGATGCTCAGCTTGTCCATCCAGCCGGCCCAGATGCGGCTGGTGAGGGCGAAGCCGATTCCTTTGCAAGTGGCAATCGCAATCGCGAGGGTGGTGTAGCTCGCCTAGGAAGAAGGCGGGAAGGGCTGGC
>JAAKFB010000177.1 GCA_011065235.1 Chlamydiota bacterium
TCCACCGGGCAGCTCCCAGCACGGCAAAGGTATTGGACTGCATGGCCCTCTCGCAGGTCAACGGGCTCATCGCCCTGAGGGAGGTTGGGGGGGAACGGTGTCAGTATGGGATAACGGCAGATGAGTTTCACCGCTGTTGCAAGCGGAATCAATAAAGGTGGCCGGTGAGTTTTCTCGCCACCACGATGCATGACACCAAGCGGAGCATGGATGTGCGGATGCAACTGGCCGTTCTCTCAGAGATCCCCGAAAAGTGGGAAAAGGCCCTCAAGACCTGGTCTAAACTCAATCAAAAACACAAGACAGATGTATTTCCCGACGCGAATGCCGAATATTTTCTCTACCAAATCCTCCTCGGCGCATGGCCAAGCCGTCCTTCCTTCAAACGGATGTGGGAAGCGTTTCAAAAATCGATCCGAGAAGCCCGCACATACACATCGTGGCGCCATCCCGATCCCACTTATGAAAATGCGTGCAAAAAGTTCCTTCAGGCTATTCTCAAAAAAGGAAATCCCTTCCTCAAATCCTTTGAAAAATTCCAGCGCGAAATCGTCGAATGCGGGGAGTGGAATGCGCTATCGGCACTAGCTCTTAAACTCGGAGGACCTGGCATTGTCGATGTGTATCAAGGGTGTGAAAATTGGCGCTATAGCCTTGTCGATCCCGATAATCGACGCCCCGTCGATTACAGCCGTAAAGAAACCCTAAAAGTCGAGCTCCATCGCCAGGCACTCCATTTTCGCAAAAAACACAAAGCTTTATTCCTGGAAGGCAAATACATTCCTCTCGAGATCACAGGACCTAAAAAAGAGCATGTGATTGCCTACTTGCGCACCTACGGCAAGCAAAGCTGCCTCGTTGCAGGAGTGCGGTTTTTCACCTCAATAAAAACCCTCAAGGGGACGAAGATCCTTTTGCCGAAGAAACAGTGCCCGTTTGAAGGAAGTATTCTTTCAGCGGAAGAGCTTTTTAAGAATACTCCATTTTCTTGGATTTTTTGGGAATAAAAAGAGCTGAAGCGACCCCGATGATGCTGATCAGTAGCAAAACCCACATCCCGTCGTGAAAGCCTTCTGCAAAAACCGTTTGTTTGCGCACGACCGTGACGGTGATTGCTAGCCCAACACTGCCACCAATCTCTTGGATCGTGACAAATGTCCCGGAAGCAACGCCTGCAAAATTTCTTGAAATTGCTGAAAGCGCTCCCGTTGTTGTGGGAGTCCAAATTAAACTAAAGCCCAACCCCAAAATTAAAACGGCAAGGGCGATAAAAAGGGGCGTGGCGACCTCTTTGAATTGGAGCTGCATGATAGCGGATAAGGTAAGCAGGAGAAAACCGATAAAAATCATGGGTCGCGGTCCAACCTTATTATAGAGATATCCCGATACGGGAGAGAAGAGAGCAATAGGAGCAGAAAATCCGAGCATCAAGAGTCCCGCTTGAAAGGGAGTATAACCGAGATGCTTTTGGATATAAAAGGGGATCAAGAACACTCCCGCCCATGTAAAGCAAATCATGCAGAAATTACCCAGTGAACAGAGAAGAAACATCCGACTTTTAAACAGACTTTCTTGAATGATGGGCATTTCTGCTTTTTTCTCCACAACCAGAAGAAGCACAAGACTAACGGCGCTGACGATATAAAGGGCAACAATGATTGAGGGCTTCCACAGGTTACTCTGAACCGTGGCCAGTACAAACGTCACAATCGTTAACGTCAGCAAAACCACACCTGGCCAGTCAATCTTTGTCGAGTGCCCTTCTGTGCGTGACTCTCGCGTAAAAAATAGAGCCAAAACGAATCCTAGAATGGCAAAGGGGACATTGATGAAGAAAATCGATCTCCAACTCAAAAAGGTGAGGAGAATGCCTCCAATTAAGGGGCCAATGGCAATAGAAATTCCCGCGGTAGCGGCCCAAAGACCAATTGCCGTGCTCTTTTTCTTATCTGGAAAAATTTCCACGAGCATCGCCTGAGAAATAGGCAAAAGAATAGCGCCGGCGATACCAAAAACAGCTTGAAAAACAATGATCGTTTGCGCATTGGGGGCAAACCCTGCACCCAGCATCGCAATCGCGAAGAAAAGCAGCCCAATAAGATAGATCTTTTTCCGTCCAAAGATGTCTCCCAAGCGTCCCATCGTTACAAGTAACGAGGCGATGACAATCCCATAGATATTGATCATCCATTGGAGCTGAATAAGGCTAGAACCCAGTGCTGCTTGAATCGATTCCAAATTGATATTGGTCAGGGAAAAGGAAAGCCCCATAGGGAAAAGTCCCATGAGGATGGCGGTTATAGCCAGCCATTTACGCGTTGTAGTCATCAGCGGGATATTACAATATTTCCCATGCTGAGCACACAAGAATATCTCGACTAAGGGCCCTAAACGACCCCATGCTCATTTAGTCAATGGCGATGTAGAGGAGGAGGTCGGGGTTATCATTGGGATGGAATCCCAGGGGATAGACTTCAAAATCGCCAGCAAATGTCCGTTTAAGATGACCCTCCCAAATCCATTCCCATGCTTCCATGAGTTTATGGGGAAATTCCCCTGAAACTTCAAAAACAGCATATTTGGCTGCGGGAAGGTGTTTAACGACGAACCCATTGGGGACATCGCCCACCAAGGTGACTTCGCAGCCTGCAACGAGCGTGTAGGGACCTGTATGATCCGATTCGTATTCACAATAGAGGCCTAAAACCTCTCCTGTTTTCTGATTGGGGATTTTTTCCTGGATGTTGTCACGATAAAAATCTCTCCAGAAAGGAGCTATGTCAGTCGGCGCATTTTGAAGGCTTGTGCGCAGCTCGACTCCCATGATCTGCATGGGTTTTTTCTGAATGATATTGTATTCCATTTAACACCTCGAAATGCCATTATAGCCACCATGGAATCTGTGCGTCAATGGTCAATTATCCAAATTCAAACTCCTGAAGAATATGAAATCTCGCTAAAAATTCGCCATGAAGTCTTCATTGAAGAGCAAGGTGTTCCCAAAGAAATTGAGATAGACCCGTTTGAGAATTCTGGAGAGAATTTCCTGCTTTTCTATCAAGACGATCCCGTCGGTGTCGGGCGGTACAAAATCAAACAGGGATTAGCCAAGTTCGAGCGGGTAGCCATCCTCAAATCTGTGCGCGGCAGGGGACTGGGGCGCATCCTGATGGAAGCACTGGAATCAGACGCTGCTAACCGGTTTCCAGGTTATTTGCAGGCGATGCAAGCTCAGTACTCAGCAATTCCCTTCTATGAAAAGCTCGGCTGGGTCCAGATCGGGGAAATTTTCCACGAAGCGGGCATTGTGCACCGTTGGATGGTCAAACCGCCAAAAGACCCTAAAAGTCTCGTGTGCTTGCATGATCCAGCTGTTCCGACAGTCATTCTAAAATATCTCAAAGGGAGGAAAACATGAGTGCAACAAGTTTAAGTTCTAGGTTTCAAAGTATGGATTTCAACTCAAGAAGAATGATAGAAAATGCGATTACTTTAGGTGATTTCTTAGATCAATATTTAGATCTTTCTAAAAATGACACATGGGTTAACAAGGAGCTTCTAACGAATCTTTTTTCTCTTCTTGATCAGGACTCAAAAGAACGTTTGAAAGAAGAGATCTGTATACAGATCACAGCATCCAATCGAGAACGTGGCCAAGAGGCCGCTGAAATGCTACTCAAGCAATTTGCTAAAAATCCTTTCTTTGAACAGGAATTCATGACTGAAGCTCTTTTGCAGGCAGTCGAGAAGCAAGATAATCAGGGGTATAGATCTGATTCATCTGAGGGCCCTGTATATTGCCGGCCAATGCAAACACAAACTCCTGTTTTTTCAGATGATGATTCTATAAGAACCTCCGATGAAGAAGATACAGCAGGGCCTTTTAACAAGAAATACTTGATAAAATATTTAGGACTAGTTCTCCTTTTGTGAAGTCATTCACAAAAGGAGAACCAAATGACCAGAAGTCGTAAAAAAAACGAGTATTCCGATCT
>JAAKFB010000178.1 GCA_011065235.1 Chlamydiota bacterium
AAATCAGAAAAGAATCCTGAATTATGTCGAGAAGTGCTGCAAGGTATCCCTCTTCGATTAGTCATCAACAGTGAATCAAAATTCTCAAATGAGGTCATTCTTCGAAAACAACTATGGGAAGAAACGCTTAGCACTAAGCCTGAATGGATCCTTGCCTTGGATGCAGATGAAGTGCTTGAAGAGAAATTTCAAGATGAAATCAAGCAGATGTTAAATGACCCAGGTATCGATGCCTATTACTTTCGATTGTATGATTTCTGGGATGAAAATCATTACCGAGATGATATCTATTGGAAGGCGCACACCCATCACACCCCTTTTTTAATGCGCTATTGCCATGAAATTCACTATGAATGGAATGAAACCTCCCAACACTGTGGGCGCCTTCCAAAAACGATTCAACATCTTCCAAGAAAAACCTCTCCCCTACGCATCAAACACTATGGTTGGGCCAAGCCAGAAGATCGTCTTGCAAAATATGACCGCTATCAACAACTCGATCCTAAGGCAAAGTATGGATGTAAAGAACAGTATGATTCCATATTAGATGAAAATCCTCACCTTGTCGCTTGGGAGGATTAGTTGATTTCTTGAGAGAGCATCACTTGCTGTTCTTTTGAGAGAATCCTCCATCCCCGATCCAATAGGAAGCCGACTGCTTCCTTTCCCTTTCCACCTTGGGGCGATTCTCCATTATCAACCATCACCACACTGCGTTGTGTCAGCCAGGGATAAGCAGCTGTAATTTCTTTAAGGTGATGCTCGGAGGTAACGCCACTGATTTCTTCACTATCGAGATAAAGAAAATCGATTTGCTGATCGAATTGTTTTAAAAATTCAATAGAGTGCTCATTATCAAGCTTCACAAACTGGATATGATCTCCTACCTCATTTGTAGCCCTGTAGATAACGCCATCTTTGATATCGAGAGAGTCCAGTTTTCCCCCATGGCGTCTCACCCAATCGGCAATCACCAAAGAGGAGCATCTCTTGACAATACCCTTCTTCTTGTCAACTCGGGAAGTGCCTGTTTCAACAAGAACTTCGAGCTTTCTTTCTTTGATCAGCTCTAATGCTTTTAAGAAAGCCTTGTATTTGTGACTTTCAGGAGAAACTTTTCCATCTATCACACAAGATGAACAGCAACCTTTTGTAGAATCCTGTAGTGCAGCGTTAGCACCAAACGAAATCAAAAGAAACAGCGCAAGGAAAGATGTCTTCATAAAAACTCCCACATATATTTACATACCAGGTTACGACTTTTAGAAGCCAAGATCAAGAAATTAATTACACCCTCTTACCAGAATCACCTGGTAATTGTTCTCCAAAATTTTCCATCCCTGCTTTTGCAAATATTGAATCACCAGCTTTCCCTTTCCTCCATGGGGCAGAGCGCAATCGTCAATCATGATGACCGCATTTTCAGTTAGCCAAGGCTCTGCAGCCATGACCTCTTTGAGATGGTGTTCTTGAGAAGGTCTTGGATTGAGTATCTCAAAATCATAGCTATCTAAATAAAGAAAATCGATTGGTTGATTGAAACCCCTTAAAAACTCAACCGAGTCTGCTTTGACAAGAGAGACAAATTCCCTCTCTTCATCAAGAGCACATCTGCATTTTTCAAGGGCATTTCCATCGATATCGACAGAGTAGACAATTCCCCCAATATGTTTAGCGCAATCTGCAAAGATGAGAGTGGAGCACCCATCCCACAGGCAATTTTCATCGCCGTAGCGAGATGTCCCTGTTTCGACAATAGTTTGCAAATTCCGCTCTTCAATCAATTCTAGTGCAATAGAAAAAGTCGGAAAACGGTGATTTTCAGGAGGAATTCTCCCCTCTAAAATACACCCCATGCAACAATCTCCACCTGGCTTGCACTCTGCATATCCAACTAGGGAAACACTCAAAAACAAAATAAATAATATAAACTTCATCCTTAATCTCCGATGTGTTAAACTCGAGAGGATAAATATTTTAAGAACAAGAGGCAAGGAAAAATGGCAGCAATTACGTCTGTGCAAAGGCCCACTTTTTCAGTTCCTGGAATTAGAACAACCATTTCCAATCGATTGGAATTTGTCGCACTTTATCTATCTAAGCCCGCACACATCGCTTCAAAACCTCTGATTCGGGCATTTGCCACTCCGATTCGCCCAGGGAAAGATGGCAATTGGAATTCCGCTATAGGGGAAAAAATTTGGCGCGTCTTCATCTCCACAATTGGCATCACCACCGCTCCTCTCACCATTGGTTTAGCACTAATTGGCAGCCTGCTCGATAAAACGGCAGATCTCATCAAACAAAAGTCCTATACGCACTTGCGTGGAAGCGCACCCGAAAAGCAAGAGGACGATGCCTATCGCCTCATGACCCAAAACGCTTGTATGCTTTGGGGTGGTCTTCCCATCCCCTTGGGTGGCATGCGCCCCCCAAGCGACCGCATGGATCAATTTGCTAAGAAAATTTGCGAAGAAGATCCCGATATTCTCGTCATGCAGGAAATGGCTTTTGATCCTTCTTATAGCCTCTACCAAAAAATCAAAAACAACTACGCCCATTTCTTCACACGGATTGGCCCCAATCCTCCGCTGATGGAAAGTGGCCTTTTTGTCGCATCTAAATACGCGATTCTCCAAGCAGGGTTTATCCCCTTTCCTAAGCAACTCGGTATTAAACGGGGCGCTTTTTGGATTGAGACCCCAAAAGCATTTTTCTTCACGACACACATGGAATTTGGCCCTGCAGAAGGAAAGATCCAAGAGCGCCAGGCGCAAATAGATCTCATTATGAAGAAAATCGACGAATGCAAAAAGGAAAAGCCGTGTTTCTTACTCGGAGATTTCAACCTCGACCGAAGCGTCGGAGAGCACTACCAGAACATGCAAATTTCAGAAAATTTCCATGATCCTTACTTCAAAAAGTATCCAAAGCTCGATGAACAATCTGCCACTTGCACGGACGAAATCACCGCCTATACGCTCGGCAATCCCCCTCCTCAGAAAAAATGGGAAATGGTCGATTATGCCCTCTTGGCAAGAGGGCCTCATGAGGCTTTCAAACTCGATGTCGATCTAGTCCAGATGTACAACAACGAGCAGCCCTATAAAGCCCTCTCAGATCATCGAGGACTTGTCTTAAGAGCTTCGAAGTGACCGGCAATATCGGGCAATCCTACCTTCTTCTCTTGAAGTTTTTCCTCTTGGAAAATCAACAATGTTGGGATCCCTTTGATGGCATAGGCCTCTGCAAGTTCCGTTACCTTTTCCAGGTTGATTTTTAAAAACTTCCCGTTGGAGGAAAGGTCTTTTGAATACTGGTCATAGCGGGGGCTCAGCATTTTACAAGGCGGACAACTATTGGAATAGCATTCGACAAATACAGGAGTTTTTGTAGAACTGAGCTCTTTCTTTAACTCTTCCATACTATTGATCTCTATGACATTCGAGCCTTCCACTTTTTCAGTAGGTTGATTTTGGTAAAGATTAACCATCCGATAAAACCCCTCTACATCAGAAGCTAGATGATTTTTGGGCATTTCGCGATAACAATAGATTTCATAATTCGCTCGGATATTTCCACCATATGTGCGAAATTCATCACTGCATGACCCGGCAATCAAATCTCCTCCGAGACCTTCTTTCACCCCTTGCATTTCGACGGATTGTCCATAATCATCCCGATATGAAAAGGACTTGAAGAGAAAATACATATATCCATTGTCTTTGCAGTGTTCCATAGCTTTCATATAAGCTTTCATATAACACCCGTTCATAAGCTGAAATTGATCCACTTTTTGCTCCGGAGCATCAGAAGCTCCTTCGGCAATAAGAGCACAGGAAATCACTGTCATCAATCCAATTAAAAGTTTTTTCATTTTCACCTCTCAAATTTTAATTTGTTTAAAAAATTTCTTGCTAAGGCATATTCCTCAAAGGTTTTTTCCCTACGCTTGAATTCTGGATGATCGA
>JAAKFB010000179.1 GCA_011065235.1 Chlamydiota bacterium
CAATCGATCCACAACCGATTTTTGACCAGTTTTCAGGCTTGGTGAGTTCGTCGAGAAGAATTACAATGCTTTTAGCAATGTGATTGAGTCCTTTTAAGGGATGAACAGCGGTATAAAGAATGGTGCTGATTGCTGAATAGAGGTAAGAAACCACATTTCTTGCAGAACGTAAGGGAAGCTTTACAAGAGACTCTGCGAGATGCTGATGCCAATCCTCATTACCGCTTGCTTCTAGCCACTGATTAAATTCGACAAGAGGAGCGAATTTTTCTTTAATTTCGTTTGAAAATCGATCGATTGTATCTTGAATCTGAAGATTATTGGGAATTAGTGCATCTACCTGCGCATCGCATGCATTCAAGCATGCTACGATACGGCCAGCCCATTCTCTTGGCTGTTTATCGATTTGTACATCTTCATTCTCTTTGAATCCAAAAACTTTGAAGTCCTGAATTGGTGCTGAATTAGTAACCATTTTTTACACTCCTTATTAATAAATGTTTAATTATACGAAACTATTATACAACATTTGCAAGCATTGATACAATCTTAATAATTAATTCAGTAAAACCCATGATTTCTACCTGCTTTTCATCTAGGCGTAAGCGAGGGACTCAGAGACCTTCTCTGAATTACTTTCGCTGTCAAGAGCCAAGATTTTTTTCTAGGAGAATGCTCTGGAAAGCGGAGTAAACTCAAATTGAGTTTGTGGAGCTTGAAGAGCTTCTCATAGGGAAAAAGAGGGCTCTTATTGGCGGTGGAATGAATTCAGAGAAGGTCTCTCAGATACAAGTTTCTCGAGGAAGCCAAGGTGTTGGCACCTTGGTGAGGAGAGAAGCGCAGTAGATGAGTACCGCAGGTAGCATAGAAGAAAATTGAGGTAGCAATCACGGGTTAAAACGTTTGACCCGGCTGTGACAATAAGGCTGTTTTCCCGTCTTGTCATAATAGAGTTGGTGATACTCTTCTGCAGAATAGTAAGTAGTTGCGGGGGTCACTTCGGTGACCACATCAAATCCATTTTTTTTGAGCTCGTCGATGAGTTTTTCTGCAATTTTTTTTTGAGATTCGTCGACATAGAAAATTGCCGACCGATATTGAGGTCCTAGATCGGGACCTTGCTGATTCCGCTGGGTGGGATCGTGGATTTCAAAATAAGCTTTAGCCAATTCTTCAAAAGAAATTTTCTCTGGATCAAAAATCACTTCCACAGCTTCCGCATGCCCCGTTGTCGCGCTGCAGACCTGCTCGTAGGTAGGGCTTGTGACATTTCCCCCTATGTACCCCACAGAGGTAGAAATCACGCCAGGCATGCTTTTGAGAAGGTGCTCGACCCCCCAAAAACAGCCTCCGGCAAAAATGGCTCGTTGGTTCTCCATAATTTGGAGTCTATTTTTTTTTGAAAATAGAGTCTATCCCCAAGATAAAAAAAAATTAGGTTCGGGATAGACTCTTAATCAAATGTTTTTTAGAAAGGAGGTATGAGATACATAATTTACCTCGTTCTTTTTTGCCTTCCTCTGGCAGCACAAGAGAGTGACCATCAGCAACTCTATCTCTCCCTCAATATCGATGAGGGCAAATATCTTCAGCTATCCGATGGATCGACCTATGAAATCGATCCGGATGATCGTCTCTATTCCTCTTATTGGATCACTCCCTTTCCCCTGATGATCAGTAAAAGTGACAATTCTGAATACCCCGTTCGGATCACAAATCTCAATACGGACACAGGAGTCAATGGGAAACAAGTAAAGACAAAAGAAGTAATCGAAGAAGAATCCAAAGAACATGCTAAGCAGACTCCCCATACGCCTACCCCTGAAAAAGAGAAATCTAAACCGAAAACATCCCCACAGACAAAGAGCACTCAATGAAGAAATTTTCCCTTTTTATCCCCTGGCTTCTCGTCTGTATTGCTACGGTCGGAAGTCTATTTTTTAGCGAGGCCGCCAACAAAGAGCCCTGCACCCTTTGCTGGTATCAACGGATCATCATGTTTCCCTTAGCGCTGATTCTCGGAATTGCGGCATTCCGCAATGCGTATCGGATCATATTATACGTGCTTCCTCTCTCGCTCATTGGGCTTGCGATTTCTGCCTATCACGTCATCATGATCAAATTCTTTGCCCACAAAAACTTTTGCCCCGCATGCACACTCAAAGTGGTTTCGAGTGACCCGATCACTTTTCCGCTCATGTCCCTGGGAGCTTTCTTACTTCTCAATATTCTCTTGATTTGGGTCTATTTGAAACACAGTCGCTCGAAAAAGCTATAGAACTAAGGGCCCTAACGGTGAATGATCAGGGTGCGGGCAATCTTGTCATGAAGCGCCTGCTTTTTCTTCGTGAAGAAGATCATCAGGAATCCAAACATTAGGATCAGACGCGAGAGCAGCTTGCTGAAATAGCGCACGGTAGCACGCCAAAAACCAATCCGATTTCCCTTTAAATTGACTACCTTGAGTCCGAGCATCTTCTTGCCGATAGTTGCCTGCCAACGAGAGCTTTCAAAGCCCGCATAATAGAACCAGGCTAAGAATAAGAGCCCACCAAAATACCAAAAGCCCAACATGGGAAGAGCGAGAAATGGGGCGGCGAAAAGGCTGATGCCGAGGATGAGCCCCCCGAGCATGAATATACCGATGAGAACGATGCAGTCGATGGCGAAAGCAGCTAAGCGTCTGAAAAGGCTGGAATAGGTCATTTTTCTGTATTAAAAATGTCTTTAAATTGTGCTTGGAGTGGCGCGGGGACCACTTCTTCCATTCCCGCTTTGTCGTACATCAAAAAATAAGTGCACGCGACCATGATACCAAACGGGGGGCTGAAAAGTCCAACCAAAAGAGAAAGCCCACAAACGACCGCGCGGCGGCAGTGAAGAGCATGCCTGATCAATCTTTTTTTCAAAAAAGCGTTTTTACATCCAGCGGCGAGATGCAATGCGGTAAAGAGGAGAAGAAAAGCACCGTTATAGGCAAGCCAAGCGGTGTCAGCGATAAATAAAAGAAGAAAGCAAAACCGGGTGACAAGTGTGGAAAAAAAACGCCCTTTTTGCGGGGCTTCTTGCTCAAAAAAATGCTCGAAGGTTTCGGTGAAATCTTCGGCTTATTCCTGCTGAAAAAGATCGTATATTGCCATGCATTACTTCCGATGTTTCACTTTATTAAATCCATTGAGGGCGGCGATCCGGTACCCCTCGGCGTATGTGGGGTAATTGAACACCTGATCGATAAAATAGTCAATCCGCGCATTAAATGTCATCGCCACTTGTCCAATATGGATATTTTCTGTTGCGCCCCGCCCGATAATGTGAATCCCAAGAATCTCTAAAGTCTCGCGATGAAACAGGATTTTAAACATTCCCGGGTCGTTGCCGACGATCTGATTACGCGCAATTTCGTAATAGTAGGCTCTCCCCACTTCGTAGTGAAAGCCCAGTTCCTCTAATTGTTCTTCAGTATATCCACATGAAGAAATTTCTGGAATGGTATAAATGCCGATCGGGTAAAAACTCGAAAAATAGTGGGTCTGCGCACCGAAAGCATGACGCGCAGCGAGTCTTCCCTGTTCAAAACTCGTCGCAGCAAGTGTCGGCCCACCGATCACATCACCCACGGCATAAATGTTCGGTACAATGGTCTGAAAGAGTGGGTTGACCGGGATGTGGCCTTTCCCGTCAACTGCAATCCCCACTTTTTCCATTCCCAAACCATCGACACTGGCCATCCGTCCCAATGCATAGAGAAGCATTTCGGCTTTGAGGACTTTATCCCCTTTGCAATAAAGGGTCACCCCTTCTTCGGTTTTTTCGATCCGTTGAAATTCGGTATTTCCTACCATTTTTAAATCGATTTCTGAGAGTGCTTTTTGCAGGTGTAATCCTATCTCTTTATCGAGAAGACTCAACAGTTGCTCCCGCTTGTCGACAACTGTCACTTC
>JAAKFB010000018.1 GCA_011065235.1 Chlamydiota bacterium
GACAAGCTGGGGAATGGCATCTGTGAGAATAGGAATCATGGGCTGGCCTAAAATATCGATTTCCCCTTTTTCGTACATTTGGAGAGATGTCATCTCACTGCTGACCATGCTCAGTTGGATTTCTTGGAGAATCACGCTGTTTGCACGATGATAGTGAGGGTTTTTTGCAAGAACGATTACGTTATTGCGCTTCCATTCCTTGAGAATGAAAGGACCGCTGCAAATGAAGTTTTTCCCACTGTTTTGATCCCATTCTGGATGCGAGTGATCGATTTCAGAGTTAACTGGATAAAAAACGCAAAAGGCAATGAGATCTAAAAAATAGGGAGTGGGGCGTTCAAGAGTGATTTCGAGTACTCTGGCATCTAACGATTTGATTCCGACTTCTGAAAGGGAAGAGATCCCCATTTTTGCCCCTTCTGCATTTTTAATGGGATAGAGCAAATGCGCATTCATCGCAGGGAAATCGGGATGAAGGATGTCTTTCCAAGATTTTTCGAAATCCCAAGCTGTGATGGGAGTTCCATCAGACCAATAGGCATCTCGCAGGTGAAATGTATAAACAGTGCGGTCTTCTGAAATGTCGATGGTTTCGGCAAGAGAGGGCGAAATATTGTCATCATCATCCTGGCGGACGAGTCCGTCGAAGAGCAAAAAATGGAAGAGTGAGGAAATGAGATCCCCTCCTTTACGAGGATCTAGGGTTGCCGGATCTGAAGGGATATTAAGGTTAAGACGCTGTGCAATTGGTGGTGGCAAAGACGTTTTTTGGCATCCGGAAAAGAGAAAGCTCATACAAGCGAGGATCAAAAAAATCTTTTGCACAGGCTCCCCATTATTCTCATTAAAGAATGAGGAAATTTAAGGGGTTGGAGGTTATTTGTAAAGGTCAGGGCTCGTAAGAAAATAATTTGGACACTTCTCGAGGGAAAAATCTTCAAGATCTGAACCGTTTTCCGGCTCGACAACTGTCCAACTTATTTTCTTACGAGCCCTTAGCCATCGAGTATCAGTAACTGGTGTCTTCAAGTTCAACTTTACCTCGAAATACACGGTAAGCGTAAAAGCCATAGGCTAAGACAAGGGGAATTCCAATCGCAACAATGATAAGAAGAATTTTAAGCGTCAATTGCGATGAGGAGGAATTGAAAATCAACAAGCTATTTGTCTCGGGGTTGACTGTAGAGCGGAGCATATAAGGATAAGTGCCAATTGTCACGAGAGAGAGTAAGAGTGCGATACTCAGACAAGAAGAGAGAAAAGCCCACCCATCTTTTTGGTGCTTCATCAAAAAAGGGACCGAAATAATAGTGGTCAGAGACACCAGAGGGACGAGAAAAAGGGCGGGGTATTTCAACATCGGAGCAATCATATAGGGCTTGTCATAGTGTGTGGCAATGGTGACTACGATATAGAGAATGATAAAAAGGGCAATGCACCGAGGAACATAACGACGCATCCGATCATGGAGCTCGCCTTGTGTTTTCATGACGAGAAAAATGGAGCCGTGCATGGCAAATAATGCAATCGCCATGAATGCGACGAGAACGGCGTAGGGGTTAAGAAAAGTGGTGAAAGTGCCAATGTAATTGAAATCTTCATTTAGCGGCACTCCTGTAATAAGATTTCCCAATATCAATCCAATTCCAAACGAAATAACCAAGCTACCAAGAGCAAAGACCCAATCCCAAGTGCTTCTCCAGCGCGGGGATTCCCTCTTGCTTCGAAACTCGATTGAAACGGCACGAAAAATCAATCCCATGAGAAGGATCATGGTAAAGGTATAAAAAGAGGAAAATATTGAGGCAAAGACGCCGGGAAAACCCGCAAATAGGGCACCGCCGACGACAACAAGCCACACTTCATTGCCGTCCCAAATAGGGCCGATGGCATTGAGAAAGATCCGCCTTTCTTCGTCGCTTTTTGCAAAAGGATGAAGGAGCCCAACGCCCAAATCAAACCCATCGAGCATGGCATAACAAATCAAGCATGTAACGATAACGAGATAAAAGGCGATTTCAAGGTTCACTATTTAGCTCCGGGTACTCGGCTATAAATGGTTGTTGTCTCCTTGTCATCGACCGGTCCATGCTTGATTTTTCGATCGAGAAGAAAAATGAATAGGAATAAGAGAACCAGATAGATGGAAGCTAGCATTATCAGCGAACCCAGAACTTGGCCTGCGACAATATTCGGTGAGACTCCCTGGACTGTGCGTAGCTGTTTCCAGACTACCCAAGGTTGGCGTCCAATTTCAGCAGTCATCCATCCAACCATGTTGGCAATTTGTGGGAAAAAAGCTGAGAGAACGAGAAAGCGGAGGACCCATTTCGATTTTTGAAGCCGGGCTTTGCGCAGAAGAATAAATCCAACATAGGCTCCGAGGACCATTAAGCTCCACATGTAAATCATCGTGTGATAGGCCTGAAAAACGGGCTGAATCGGAGGCTGCTCATCGGCAGGGATTTCATCTAAGCCGAGGACTGGAGTTTTCACGTTGCGATAGATAAGAAAGCTGAGGAGTCCTGGGATTTGAATTCCCTTAACGGTGCGGGTTTTTTTGTCGACCCATCCAATGAGATTCATGGCTGTGTAGTCTTTTGTCTCGTAAATCCCTTCCATTGCAGCGAGCTTTGAGGGTTGATTTTTGGCGACGCCGCGTGCAGTTGAATCGGCTGAAATGAGTTGTAAAATCAACACAACACATGCGAGAGAGAGGCCGATTTTCATGGAGCACTTTGCAAAGTCGAGATGCTTTTGCTTCAAAAGATAATAGGCGCTAATGCTGATGATAAGGAAAAGGCCTGTGAGCCAGCAGCCGAGCACGACATGTGTTATACGGTCGATGCTAGAAGGGTTGAGGATCATTGTCCACCAGTCCGTGACGACAGCGCGTATCCTCGTTCCGTCTTGGACGATTTTATATCCAGCGGGAGTTTGCATCCAGGAGTTAGCTGCGACGATCCATATAGCGCTGAAATGGGCTCCAAAAGAGACACAAATGGTGGCAAAGTAGTGCATACGCGGACTGACTTTTTTCCAGCCAAACATCATAATTCCCAAAAATCCGGCTTCGAGGAAGAAAGCGAAAATCCCTTCGGCTCCCAAGGCACTACCAAAAACATCTCCCACATAGCGGGAATAATCGGCCCAGTTTGTTCCAAAATTGAAGACTTGAACCAGGCCGGTTGCAACACCAAGTGCAAAGGTGAGTCCGAAAATTTTGGCCCAAAATTTGGTCATTTGCAAATAGAGGGGTTTTTTCGTCTTGAGATACATCCCTTCAATGATCACCAAATAGAGTCCTAATCCGATGCTCAAAGGGGGATAAATATAGTGAAACATACTTGTCATCGCGAATTGAATTCGCGAAAGCATTACAACGTCCATGGGGACGGATTGTCTATCAAGTGAAAATTATATTCAAGCGAATTTAGATGGCGTTTATGAACTGCTTTCGCCGCCAATAAGAGCTATCTTTTTCCCTATGAGAAACTTTTCAAGCTCCACAAACTCAATTTGAGTTTTGCTTGGCAGGGCTACTTAAAAGACAGCATGGCAAACTTCGTTGCCATGTCCGGCGCTAACGCGTCTTGAGCGCCAATGGCTGCGGCAAATCGGTCCCTTCGCAAAGCGAGCCGTGCATTCGCACTGATCCCTCTTTGCACGGGCCAATTTTCCTTTGCCCTAGTCGCCGCGGGCTGCTCGAGCATAAAAAAGAGCCCTTTTTTATGTCGCTCGCAGGACTATTCTTACAGATTCATCGCATCGAGGGACGATAGGGGACAAGTTGAATTATTAGAATCAGGATCGCTCTGATTACGTTGAAGGGAAAAAAGATAACTCGCATGAAAAAATTCTGCTTTTTGATGGATGGAAAAGAGAGAGAGGCAAAATCGTAAGAGTCTTTTGCGAGCGCAATGGAAAGGACGGGGTGCTTTTTTCGATTATTTTCGATAACCTGAAACAAATGATGCATGAAATTTTCATTCTTTGAAAATTCAGGTGCAAACTTTTTCTTCTCGGTGATTTGAACAAAATCCCACACTTCTTCGATGAGTTGATCTCGAAAGGAATGGCATTTCGCTTTGTTGATGGGAAACGCATGTGAGTGATTCAAAAAGGTCAAAAGCTCTTTCCTAAATCCATTTTTTTCGCCAAGACCCATAAGAACGCGCATGATGTCGAGGCAATCGCCTGATTGAACAAGAGCATATTCTATGGGGTATTCTTTTTGAGATCCGTCTTTGACGACAATATCTGCTTGCTTAGATGCAACAAAAGATCCAGTGCCTTTTTTAAGAAGGTGTTTTTTTAGAATCTTGGCAGAATCCTTTTCCCAAACGTCCTCGGTATTTCCCTGTCTTCCTGCATCATGCAGGCCGATCGCTCGTCTCATGAGATTGAAATTCACGGGGATGCCGAGGAAATGATAGTAGCGCCCCATCACTTCACAAAAAATTAAGCTGCGGGCGATGTGCATACGTCCATGGCTGCGGGACCTGTCGAATCCTTTTTCATGCCTCTCGTAGTAGGGGAAAATTTCATTCTCGCATTCAGGGATAAACTGATGAAAAGAATGGAAGCTGTTTGTGGATTTTGCCTTTGCAGAAATCAGGACATCTTGGAATTTTCCAGTAATTGAGCTTGGAAGAGGGCAATAGTGCCAACACAAATTCTTTAGAGATTCAACGGCGGAGATCATTCTTTCATTGAGAGGAGGAATTCTACGTTAGAATTGGTCTTTTTCAGCCGATTCGTCAACAGATTCATCGCATCGAGGGGCGATAGGTCCCCGAGAGAGCGGCGCATCGTGAAAATCTTCTCGAGCTCATCTGCATGAAAGAGAAGATCTTCTTTGCGCGTTCCACTCTTCATTAGATCGATCGCAGGCCAAACACGGCGTTCAGCAAGGCGGCGATCGAGGACGAGTTCCATGTTCCCCGTTCCCTTAAACTCTTCGAAAATCACCTCGTCCATGCGAGAGCCGGTCTCGATGAGCGCGGTTGCGATAATGGTGATAGAGCCCCCTTCTTCGAGATTACGTGCAGCTCCGAAAAAGCGCTTGGGTTTGTGGAGAGCATTGGCGTCGACACCTCCAGAGAGGATTTTGCCAGAATGGGGTTGTACTGTGTTGTAAGCACGGGCAAGGCGGGTCAAATTGTCGAGCAGGATGACAACATCATGGCCATATTCGACAAGACGGCGGGCTTTTTCAATGGCCATTTCAGAGACTTGAACGTGACGTTCAGGAGGCTCGTCAAAGGTGGAAGAAACAACTTCGCCTTTGACACTGCGAACCATGTCGGTCACTTCCTCTGGCCGCTCGTCGATAAGAAGGACGATGAGCTTGACCTTCGGGTTATTTGTGGCGATTGAGTTTGCAATGTTCTGCATGATGACTGTTTTCCCGGAACGGGGAGGGGCGACAATCAAAGCTCTTTGTCCTTTTCCGATAGGAGCTACGAGATCGATGACGCGTGTCGTCAGATTCTCTTTTGTAGTCTCCATGACGAGGCGCTCGTCTGGATAGAGAGGAGTGAGGTTTTCAAAGAAAATCCGGTGTTTGCCTTTTTCCGGGATCTCATTATTGATTTTTTCGACTTTGAGCATGGCAAAGTACTTTTCTTTTTCTTTCGGCGAGCGGATCGACCCAAAAATCGTGTCACCCTTTTTCAAGTCGAAGCGGCGGATTTGAGCGGGAGAGACATAAATATCTTCTGCAGAGGGTAGGTAGTTGTAGTTTGGAGAGCGTAAAAATCCAAAACCATCTGGTAGAACCTCTAGTACTCCTTCTGCAACGAGGACCTCTCCAGGGCTGGAGGACTTCTTTTTGACGATCTCAAAGACCATTTGTGATTTAGTGAGCGAGCTCAAATTTGTCAGTCCCATATTGAGGGCAAATTGGTTGAGCTGCTCGATATTCATGCGCTGAAGATCGGCGATCCGGGTGATGGAAATTTCTTTTGAGGGCTTTGGAGGAGGAAGAGGCTGATTTTCTGTGACGTTTTGTTGAGGGGAATCGTCTTCGTGCATGTTATTCCTGGGTTATGTTGTGATAAAAAGTTTCGACCTGTTTCTCCAACTGAGCGAAATCACCATCGTTCTGAATGGTGAAGTCAGCTTTTGCACTTTTTTCTGCAGGCGGAAGTTGATGGGCCATACGGTTTTCAAATTCTTGGACTGAATGGTTAGTTTTTTCTTGGAAGCGTCTTTTTGCAGTCTTTGGATCGGTAATGACGGTGACAACGGTGTCAAAAAGGTGGTGGCTTTCAATTTCATAAAGAAGGGGGATTTCAGCGATAAAAAGGGTAAATTTCTTTTGATCTTTGACTTGGTTATAGTGTTTTTCTACTTCCTCTAAAACGGCTGGGTGGAGAATTTTCTCCAGAGACTTTAGGGTTTCAGTATTGTTAAAAACTTTTTTCGCTATTAAAGCTCGATTAAACTGCGTGTCGGTTAGGATGTCTTCCCCGAGCAAACTCACAATTTCCTGACCAATTTTGCTTTGAGGATCGAGCAACTGGTGGACAATCTCGTCAGCGCTAATGACATAAGCGCCTTTTTTCTTCAGAATCTCGCAGACAGAGGTTTTTCCTGAGGAGAGCCCACCCGTGATGGCAACTTTCTTCAAAACTAACATTCCCCCCAATTTTTTCCAAATGAAATATCGACGACAAGTGGAATTTTTAATTGCACCACTCCCTCCATAATCGCTTTGACTTTTTTCGCTAAGCTTGAGATCTCCTCATCGGGAGTTTCAAAAATGAGCTCATCGTGGATTTGGAGGATCATATGATCGGATGGAACTTGAATCATCGCGATTTTGATGAGATCGGCGGCGGTTCCTTGAAGAGGGGTATTGATCGCAAGGCGCTCGGCTGCTTGACGAATGAAGACATTTCTGTTGTCGATTTCAGGGATAGGGCGTTTGCGTCCGAGCAGAGTGAGCGAGTACCCCCTCTTCCGAGCACTCTCTTTGCAAAACTCGAGATAATCGCGCACTTTTTTATAGCGCTCGAAATACGTATTGATAAAGGTTTTTGCCTCTTCGATGGGGACGCCGATTTCTTTGGAGAGGCCAAAGGCTTGCTGGCCATACAAAATACCGAAGTTTACAGCTTTGGCGGTGTAGCGCATTTGGCTAGTCACTTCGCCAAGTGGGACGCCATAAACAAGTGATGCTGTGTAGGTGTGGATATCTTCCCCTTCTTGAAAAGCTTGGATGAGGGTGGGATCGTCGCTTAAGTGGGCGAGGAGCCGGAGTTCAATTTGGGAGTAGTCGGCAGATAAAAAACTCCAATTGGGCAATTCAGGAATAAATGCGGTGCGGATTTTTCTCCCTTCTTCGCTGCGCACGGGGATATTTTGCAAGTTGGGATCTTGGCAAGAGAGGCGTCCCGTAGCGGTACCCGATTGATTGAAGGTGCAATGGATCCGATGAGTTTTCGGGCTCACTTGCTGGGGAAGAGCATTGACATAGGTGGAACGGAGTTTTTCAAGCACGCGGTATTCGATGACTTTTCCAATGATGGGTGAGGTATCGCGGAGCGATTCCAAAACATCGACGCTAGTGGAATATCCGGTTGCAGTTTTTTTTGCGGGGCGGATTTCCATCTGTTCAAAAAGAATTTGGCCGAGTTGCTTGGGAGAATTGAGATTAAAGGTCTCATTTGCGTAATCGAAGATGGTCTCACTGATCGAGGTGATTTGTCCTTTGAGATCGATATGCATGAGCTCCATTTGGTCTTTGTCCAAATAGATGCCTCGTTCTTCCATTTTTAAGAGAACGGGAATGAGGGGGAGTTCGATCTCTTCGAAGAGTTTTTGAAGATCGTGCTCTTTAATTTGTGGCTCGAAAAGCTCTTTGAGGCGAAAGGTGAAATCGACATCTTCGCAGCAGTAAGCAGCCACTTTTTCGAGGGGGATCTCTTCCATCGAGATCTGTTTTTTCCCTTTACCGATTAAATCGCTAATGGGGGTTTTGACTTTTCCAAAATGCTCGAGACAAAGAATGTCAAGACCATGGCGTTGTTTATGTGGGGCGAGCAAATAGGAGGCAAGAAGGGTATCAAAGCCGATATTGGGCACCTCAATTCCGGCGTGTTTTAGGATGTGCAAGTCGTATTTGAGGTTGTGTCCAAAAAAGGCGATGTCTGGATTTTCAATCAAGGGTTTTAAAAGAGCGATGACCCGTTTAGGATCGATTTGCCCGTTCATAGGGACATACCATCCCCGCTGAGAGCTGTCGGTGATGCCAATGCCCACGAGTTTGGCTTGCATCACATTGATAGAGGTGGTTTCGGTATCGATGCAGAGCTGTTTTTTGGTCTTGAGGCTTTCTATCAGTTTGATCAGCTCAAGTTCTTCATTGATCAGCGTGTAAGAGACTTGCGTATCGTCGACGCCGAAGTCGAGATTTAGCTCTTCGCTTTTTTTTCCCGGAAGCTGAAGTTCGCGAAGGAGAGATAAAAAGTGCATTTCCTGGTAAAATGCCTTCACTTTTTCCAAATGGGGCTCTTTCAAGCGGAAGAAATCATCCTCTTTAGGAAATTTGACACCTAGGTGGATCGTGGCGAGCTGCTGAGACATCAGTGCGGTCTCTTTGCCCTCTTCGAAAATCTCTTGTTTTTTCCCTTTGAGTTTGTCGGTTTGGGCTAGTATAGCCTTGAGCGTGCCGAATTCATTCAAAAGAGTAGCTGCAGTTTTGGGACCTATGCTGGGAAGGCCTGGGATGTTGTCGGACGTATCGCCCATCATAGCGAGCAAATCGATGATTTGTTCGGGGAAGACGCCAAAGGTTTCTTTGACTTTGGCCCGATCCATTATCAAATTGTTTTTGTTGATATTGAGAACAAACACATGATCTGTGACGAGTTGGCACAGATCTTTGTCGCTGGAACAGAGATACGTTTCAATCTTCCGTTCATCAGTCCACGAGGCAATGCTCCCGATTACATCGTCGGCTTCAACGCCTGGCACGGAGAGATAAGGGATTCCCGCCATCTCGCAAAATTCAATGGCCCATCCCAATTGAGGATAAAGGTCATCTGGCATGGCTGCGCGATGAATTTTGTAATCGCTGTAGATCTCTTTGCGGCTCTTTGTGTTATCGGGTCCATCGAAGACTGCGATGAGGTGATTGGGGGAGTGTTCCTTGATGAGTTTAAAGACTGAACGGATAAACCCGTAAAGGGCGTTTGTCGATTCTCCCTTGGGGTTTGTTATGGGTCCAATGGCATAATAAGAGCGGAAAAGAAAGTTGACCGCATCAAGCACGAAAAGTTTTTTCACGGTTGGTAAAGATAGAGGATTTGTCCACTCATTTCAGAAGTGGTATTTGCTCCTGTCGGGAAGACATGTTTCATTTTTCCGCTGAGGAGATTCGTTTGATTTTCGGATAAACCTTTGAGAATAGATTGATAGGGCTGGATTTCGATGACTTGGTATTTTTCTGTGATGCCAGCTGTTTTTACAAGGGCGCTTAGCGCTTCGTCATAGCTGGCTTCCCCATTGTCAATATAGCCGAGCTCTTCAGCCTTTTTAGCTGCGAAAACATTCGCACCATACTCGGTTATCAGTTTTTCTTTATCTAGGCGTGTGCGCGATTTAGCGACGACATCGACAAATAGTTCGTAATCGGCAGCAAGAATGGCTTTAAGAGCTTTATCTTCCCCTTCTTTCCAAGGACGAAAGGGATTGAGGGCATCTTTATCTTTTCCCTCTGTCAATGTCAGAGATTCGATCCCGATTTTGTCCATCGCTCCAGAAAAATTGAATGTGGGGCCTAGGCGGACGCCCACCGATCCAATGATGCTATCGGCAGTAGCATAGATTTGATCAGCTGCGCATGAAATGTACATGCCTCCAGAAGCGCAAAGCCCATCGACATAAGCATAAATAGGGACTTTGTATTTCTCTTTGTATTTGTTGAGCAAGGCGTAAATCGTAGCACTATCTTTCGCAGCTCCGCCGGGGGAGTTAACATTGAGGAGAATCGCTTTGACACGGTCATTTGCCAAGACTCCTTCTCGAGAGTCTAGAAGAATATCTTTGAATTTCTTGTCTTTGAGATTCCCCATCCCAATGACCCCTTCAACGTCGATCTTCAGAATGACGGGGCTAGAGTCGGAAAGAAGTTTTCGGTCCCAATCGGAGTCAGCGCTGACAGTGAGCTCACTTTTGTCGGGAAGATTGACGGAACTAGAGACTGCAGAGATGCCGATGGTTACAACGACAATTCCAACGCCGATGCCGATCACGACAGCAAACGCTTTTAATAGACTACGCAAGGCAGAGATAAAGACAGATTCTCGAGTGAAATTCATGACTTCATAGTAGCAAATCGTGCATTTTATTTCCAATTACTTAATAATTAAGGAATGCCTGAAGAATGGATGTGGCTGCTCGAAATAGCCATCGGAATTGTACTCATTTTTCTCCTGAGCTTAGCGTTCAAAAAAATTGTGAATATCATCCGCAAGCGCGCGATGAAAAAGGATGGTTTTTGGCGTAAAAAAATCCACAAAATCATCCACATTCCCATCCAAGTCGCTGTGTGGGGCTTTGGTCTAGCCTACCTTATCGATGTCATCTGTACCCACTATGGCATCGATGAAGTCTCCAAATTTGTACGTCCCCTGAAGGGAGCATTTATTGTTGCGTGTATCAGTTGGATTGTACTCAGGTGGGTGAAAGAATTTTTTATACATCTCGCGCAAAAATCTGAAAAGCTTGGGATTTCGGCAGGGACTATCTATGCCCTGAGCAAACTCGCTTCTTTTGTGATCTCGATTCTCACCTTGTTGATCATCTTACAAGTATTTGGGTTTGGGGTGGCTCCACTGCTCACATTTGGGGGGATTGGAATTGCGGGTCTTGCCTTTGCCGCAAAAGATATTATGGCCAACTTCTTTGGTGGCACCATGCTCCACTTTACCCGGACCTTTTCCATTGGGGATCAGGTGATGATTCCCTCTCGCGACGATTTTAGGGGGATCATCAAAGAAATTGGATGGTATACAACAGTCATCGAAGACTATTACCGTCGTCCCGTTTACTTCCCGAATGCTATTTTTTCCACCGTTCAGGTCATCAATGAATCCCGTCGGACACACAGGCGCCTTAAAGAAACGGTTACACTTACGTATGAGGATTTTCCCAACATAGAAAAAATCATCGAAGAGATGAAAGAAAAAATCGGAGCCCATCCCGAAGTGGACGAAAAAGAGAGCTTTTCTATCACTCTTGATAAGTTTGGGATCCACGGATTGGAAATCTATATTTATCTCTTGGTTTATAAGATGTCATATGTAAAATTTATGCGTATCAAACAAGAAATTTTTCTTATTATTGAGGAAATTATTCGAAAATATGGCGCGGAATTTTGCTATCCGACGACAAATGTCAACCTCAGGCAACTCCCGCCCAAATAGTACCCGTGACTGCTACCCCATTTTTCCTCTATGCTATCTGCGGAACTCATCTACTGCGCTTCTCTCGTCGCTAAGGTGTCAACACCTTGGTTTCCTTGAGAAACTTGTATCGGAGCCCCTCGCTAACGCCTAGATGAAAAGAAGGTAGCAGTCACGGGTAATAAAGAAGAAAAAAACCACAGAGTACACAGAGACGCTTCGCGATTATTTTTTCTCTGTGTACTCTGTGACCTCTGTGGTTAATTAATTTACCTCAGTGGTTATTTATTACAAGACCTTGTTTGAAAACGTTAAAATGCTTATAGATGTAAATAAGATAACCAGAGGTCTTCAAGGTGGAATTTTCAGATGAAACTGTGATCCAAAAAGCGATAAAGGCGACGCTCGAGCATCTCGATGTCCTTCAAAAGCATAGCGTTAATCGATTTGATCAACCAGAAGTCTACAACAGAGCTTTTCAATTAATCGATGTTCTAGATGCCAAAGTGCATGACCTCAATCATATTTTTGAAGTCTCAGACCCAGATGTCAATCGCATCCTTCAAAATCTCTTGTTCAATGTTAAAAGAATGAGGGAATCCGCAGAAAGTTTGAGGTATGAGCCCCATCAATTGAATTTTCAACAAGATCTCATCAAAGAGATCGATCAAATCAAAGAAAGCCTAAATAAACTAATCTGAAAAATTGCCACTAGCTCGTTTTGTTGGAGGTTTGCTTTTTGACGAGCTGAAAGAGTTCGACAAAAGCAAGCAACCCAAAGATGATGAAAATTCCATAGGCAAATGGAGGAATGGCGAGCTTCATGGTTAGGCCGATGAGGAAGATGAATTGGAGTGCTGTTGTCGCTTTGCCCCACCGGATGGAGCGGAACTGATACGCTGTCCACTTGCCCGAGAGCTTTAGGTAGATGCCGAAAATGCACAGGAAGCCGTCGCGTGTGACCATAGCCATAGCTTGCCAAGGCTCGAATTGATGCTCATAGAGAAGAACACTAAGTGCAATGAACACAAAAAACTTGTCCATTGCCGGATCGAGAATCGCTCCCAGCTGCGTTGTCGAGCGCCTGCGTCTTGCTAAATATCCATCCAATGCATCTGTGAACATCGCTAGCAAGATTGCAGCTAAGCGAAAGAACATGCTGTGTGATAAAAAGAAAAGCGCAAGAGGGGCTCGCAGTAAAGACAACCCGTTTGAAAGGCTAAACATTTTCTTCCTTCACGTTTTTCTTTTTCTTATACCAGATGAGGCCAATTCCCGTCACACTGAAAGCGATGAAGATGAGCAAATTGACCGATTTGACTTGGGAATACAACGCATCAATATTTTTTCCAAGCAGGTAATATAGAAAAAAAGAACTACAGCTCCATAGAACGCAACCTATTGTGTCGTACAGTGCGAATTTTGCGAATGGAATACGACTTATTCCGCTGGTCATAAAAAGGGCATTGCGCACGCCAAATGGAATAAAACGCCCAAGAATGTAGGCCATGGGGCCCCGTTTTTCGTAGAAGACTTTCATTTTTTCTATCCGCTTTTCGTTGAGCATTTTCGAAAATAGCGGGAATTTAAGGAGTTTCGGACCCAGTTTTCTTCCAATCCAGTAAGCGATCCATGCAGAGAATAGGCAGCCAAAGAACATAGCAAAAAAGAGTGTTAATACATTTGTAGAGACAAGAGTAGCAGCCAGGGTGGCTGCCAAAATCATCAATAAATCGATGCTAATGGGAATGTTCATTCCCGCGAGAAGAGCTGCGCCAAATAAGATCCAGTGCGCATGCTCAGCGTGATTTTGAATCCATTCAAGCATTAGCGTGGAGCTTCAGTGGTTGCAAGTTCGGGCTCTTCCACTTTTTCTGGTTCTTTAGCTTCTTCTTCTTCTTTCAATTCAAGAGTTTCATGAGCCAAGGTGAGTTTGTTGAACTCTTTTCCAAGAACGCGCGTGGCAGCAACCCATCCCCCAATGACGAGAACGAGTATTCCACCGACGAAGGGGGCGCTCAGAGCGGTGCTCCCCAAGCCGATAATGAGTCCCTGGTGGATGACGGAAGCTCCTGATTTTCCAAGGCGTGAGCCCAAGCCGTCGATGGCGGCTTTTCCTTTCATCCTGCTTTCTTTGCTCAAGGGAATGAACGAGAGCTCCTTGGTTGCATCAAAGAGGGTATATTTCGAGGCGCGAACAAGGACATTTTGCATCGAACCGAAAAAGACACCGACGACAAGAGGCGTGCTTCCGACGATAAGAGCGAGAGAGGCGAGCGCCGTGTCTTTAAATAAGAGGAATGAGAAAAAGCCCACGCCAGTGACGAGGAAAATGCAGGGAGGGATCAGAGCACTTGTAGTCCAGCTGAAGCGACGCATGATCGATCCTGAGATAAAGGCTCCAAAGGTGGCGACCACTCCTGTCCAGGTAAGGACATTGCACATATAAGCATTGAAATCATTGGGATTCGGGTAGAGCTGTTTGACTTGGTCTTTCCAGACCACCTCAATAAGGGTTAGCGAGATGTTAAACATCAAAACGACGAGTGCAATGCAAATTAAATATTTGGATTTTACCAAGTACTTGAAATTTTTCCGGATGCCCATTTGGATTTTTTTATTCTCATCTGCGCGCGCGTGAGAGATCGAGTCATAACCCAGATTTTTGTAGTGGAGCCAGCGGAAAAGAGCCATGCTGACCAGTCCAACGAAAATGATGATTCCATTGAGGATGACAAGGGCTTGGCTCCAGCCATCTGTTCCGAAGGGTAGGGAGGGATTATAT